>JAITHO010000203.1 GCA_031279915.1 Tannerellaceae bacterium | reverse complement strand
TCAAATTTACCTGTATATAAATGAGTGTCACTTAAGGCTGCCTGGGCGGCTGCCTGTGGTTTGATCGTATATATATTAATTTGCGGTTGCATCTATTCTTTATAAAATATTGTGGAGGCAAATATAGGGAAATTTTGGAATAAACAAGCTATCGGCCTTTTTTATCGGCTTCTGGTTCTAAATTTTTCTTAATGAATTTTGGGGGATATATTTTTGCCTGGGCGGAGGGCGTTTTGTTTGACTTTGTTTCCTCTCAAATTTCCTCAAATCGTTCGATCAGAAAATCGCCTTGAATCTTGGCCGAGAATGTTTCTTAACAAAGTCGTAATGAAATATTATTGCGGGATTCATCCGTATTAATATATTTGCTAATACATTTTTTAAGGCTTCTGGATTATATTCGTTTGTTTTTTCACAGTTTTATAGTTTCAGAATTTCTTAGTTATGACTTATTAATTATAAACCCTATTATCTAATATTTATCTTATGGGAGCAAATACATGTTTTAACAGTTCGTGAACGGCTTTTTGGCCATGATCCTTTTGAGCTGGGCTTTGGGGATCGGATTTGTTGATTAAGCGAGGCTTCAATGCCTTATGATTCATTCAAACCATTATTTTTTTTACCGAAATAGATTTACTTACTATTACGAAAGAAACAATGATACAACGCAATAAAAGATTTACACTCATTTTGATGGCTTTCATGTTTTGCTGCCTGAGCGCAGGATGGGGCCAAACCGTGGCGGTTACGGGAGTTATAACCGACGAACTCAACGAACCGGCTGCCGGCGCTGCAATTGTGGTGGCGGGAACCTCGCAGGGGGTTGTTTCGGATGTCGACGGAAAATTCGCGATCAATGTAGAGCAGGGCTCTACATTGAGCATATCCTATATAGGATATGCTACACAAAGAATAAAGATTACTAACCAACGCTCTCTAAACATTAAGCTTGAGCCGAGCGCGATGGATCTTGAGGAACTTGTGGTCGTGGGATACAATAAACAGAAAAAGGCTACGCTGACGGGCTCTGTCGTGGCCGTAAATACAGAGGAAATGATCGTAACTAAAAACGAGAATACGGTTAATATGCTTACGGGTAAGCTTCCCGGAGTTCGTATCTCGCAGCGAAGCAGTTCGCCGGGCGATTACGATACCAGGATTGATATCCGCGGATTTGGCGACCCGCTCTTCGTTATCGACGGGGTGCCGCGCGACAAGGATTACTTCGCGCGTATGGGGCCGGATGAGATCGAAAGCGTTTCGGTCTTGAAGGATGGATCTGCGGCTATCTATGGCTTGCGCGCGGCCAACGGGGTTATTCTCGTAACGACCAAGAGCGGCACGGCGCAGAACGGTAAGGTCGACGTTACTTACACGGGCAACTGGACGTTCCAAACTTTCCTCTACGTTCCTCACGGCGTGAGCGCTCAAGACTATATGACCTTGCGCAACGAGCAGAACTGGCAAGATTTTAACGGCAACTATCTCGTTCGCCGAAATCCTATTTATGCGCAGGACGAGATTCAGCCATACCTCGACGGCAAGGAATCGTACGACTGGATGGGGGCTGTATTTAAGGATGTCACTCCGCAGCAGCAGCACAATCTGAGCTTCAACGGAGGAAATGATAAGCTGCGCTATTATCTTAGCCTCGCTTATTCGAAGCAGGATGGATCCTACAAGAGCGGCGACCTTTATTCCGACCGATGGAATCTGCGATCCAACATCGACGCTTCTATAACAAACCGCCTGAAGGCGAAAGTTTCCCTCGGAGCTATCCTCTCCACAAACCATCGCCCCAACGGAACAGGATGGAGCACCTACAAACAAACCTGGCTCCTCCGACCCGACGCTTCTATTTATGCAAACGACAATCCGCTCTACTTAAACGGCGATAACAGTCGACTGGCCGACGGACGCAATATGGTTGCCGAAACCAATTCTGACATCGTTGGATATAACATCAACAAGCAGCGGCGCTTCAACGGCACTCTTATCCTCACCTACGACATTCCGGGCGTGAAAGGACTTTCGGCCAAAGCTTCCTACGATTACAGCTTGAGCCTTCCGGAGAATACCGAGTATCGCAGTACATTTAATTTATATGTATATAATGCGGGAACGGATACTTATGCAACGGCCACTAAGAACTCGCCGGCCGGCGTCACCCGATGGGCAAACTTTGATTACAGCACAAACATGCAGGTAGGATTGAACTACGCAAACAAGTTCGGCAAAAACAATGTTGCGGGTTTGCTCATCTTTGAAGAAGGCTTTAATACCTGGGATAACTTCCGCGCCTATCGCGAGCTCATGATCAATTCCGAATACCTCTTTGCCGGCGAAGACCGCAACCAGAGCGCAACCAGCAACGGTAACGACGTGTGGGATTATGCCAGCCAAAGCGTCATCGGACAGTTCAACTATGATTACGACGGAAAATACATGGCCGACGTGCGATTCCGCTACGACGGCTCCTCAAAGTTCCCAACCGAAAATCGCTGGGGCTTCTTCCCATCCATATCCGCAGGATGGCGCATTAGCGAAGAGAACTTCGTGAAAAACAAACTGGGCGACTTGCTCACAAATCTGAAGCTGCGACTCTCCTACGGAGAAATGGGCGACGACGGCTCCGCAGGACATTATCCGCCAAACATCGTTGGCTATCGTTTGGACGGAAATGCCAGAGGATGGTTCTTCGACAACGTTTTGAGCGGAGGCGTCAGTCAAACAGCTATTCCGAATCCAAATCTTACCTGGTATAAAATAAAGATGTATAATGCAGGTATAGATTTCGGAATATGGGACGGAAAGCTGAGCGGTACCTTCGAAGTATTCCAGCGCGACCGTTCGGGGCTGCTTGCAACCAGCTCTGCCGTTATTCCAGGAACTGTCGGAGCATCGCTGCCGCAAGAAAACCTCAACAGCGATCGCAACTTCGGATGGGAAATCCAACTCGAACACAGAAACCGTCTCGCAATGGGGCTGAACTACTTTGTTAACGGACAAATATCCGCCACCAAGAGTATGCGCACCGACTGGCTCGAAACTCCGGCAAGCAACTCCTACGACTATTGGCGCAACCGTTCCAACGGACGATACAACGACATCTGGTGGTCGAACGAAATCGGAGGAATGTTCACCTCCTACGATCAGATTCGCAACAACGAAATGCCAATGCCGCAAGGACGACTGCCGGGCGACTGGTATCTGCTGGACTGGAACGAAGACGGCGTGATCAACGGACAGGATGAGCATCCGGTAGCCACAAAAGGTTTGCCGGTATTCAACTTCGGACTTTCCTCGGGAGCAGCTTGGAGGGATTTCGATCTTTCGATGAACTTCCAAGGATCCTACGGAGTATACGTCAGGTATGCCGAGGCTTTAACCGAAGCGCTTCCGTTCGGCGGACAGAATACCCTTACATGGTTCCTCGATCGCTGGCGTCCGGAAGATCCCAATGCGGATTACTTCAATGCAAACACGAAATGGATCTCCGGATATTATCCCGTAACAGGCCACGACGGACGGCGCATCGGTACCAACGATATCCTGGATGCATCCTACATAAGGCTCAAAACAATGGAAATCGGTTACACCCTGCCAAAACATCTGATTTCGAAAGTTGGAATAAAGAGCCTCAGAGTTTATGTGAACGGATACAATCTTTTGACATGGACCGGACTTCACGACGTTGATCCAGAACGACCCGGAGCTGAGGGAGGAGCCTCCACCGACTACGTGCAGTTCTACAACTATCCCGTGAACCGTACTTATACCGTTGGAGCTAGTATTAAATTTTAAAAGACAACACAGATATGAAACTCAAACATATATTATTCATAGCCCTGCTGGCATGCATATTCGGCTCTTGCAACGATCTCGACCTCGAGCCTAAAGGAATCTTGGGCGAAGCGGAGTTATTCGGCAACGAATTTGGCGTCAAGAAATATTTTACGGGCCTATATAATTACCTCCCCATAGAAGATTTCAACTACTATTCGCGCTCAGGCAATCCCGACAACGGCGAAACCGGCTATCGACCCGGCAACTACTGGGAGGCCGGCAAATTCTCGCAGATGAATATGAGCGGCGAGGCAATCAATGGCTGGATGGGAGTTAACAACAACGGATTCGGATACTGGCCATACAACCGCATCCGCGAAGTGAACAACTTCATAGTTAACTTCCCCAACTATAAATCCTCCTACGACGAAGCTTTGTACAATGCTCTGCTCGGAGAGGCATATTTCCTGCGTGCCTACTTCTACTTCGGACTTGCCAAGCGCTACGGAGGAGTGCCCATCGTAACCGAAGTGCAAGACCCGACAACTTCCGATAAGGAATCCCTCAACGTGAAGCGAGCAACGGAGTACGATACCTGGAAGTTCATCCACGACGACCTCCAGTTCGCCATGACCAACATGAAAGCGACAACCGAAGTCGGACGCGCCAACAGATACGCCGCAGCCGCCCTGATGTCGCGCACCATGCTCTATGCCGGAACTATTGCCAAATACACTCAATACCTCGGTTACGACACCGAGCTGGCATATCAGCAAGGTTTTGCAGGGATAGATCCCTCTAAGGCTAACGAGTTCTTCCAATACGCCTACGATGCAGGCAAGATGATCGACAACTCCGGACTGTACTCTCTCTACACGAAGAACTATCCTGACAAGGCTACGAACTTTGCCAACGTCTTTATAGATGCATCTTCGCCTGAGAATATTTTCATCAAGGATTACGATCAAACGGTTCCGGGAGATACACGCCTGCGCCATTCGTACGATGCGATGATGTGTCCGAATCCCGATATGTCGAGCTTCGTTGGCGCCCAGAGTTATCCTCCGCTCGATCTTATGCGGATGTACGACTTTCCGGCGATCGTTGACGCCGAAGGAAAGCCCATTCGCTTTGACGAGCGCAGCGACATTCGCGAAGGCATGGAGCCTCGCTTGAGAGGAACTTGCTATTTCGACGGAGATGAACTCCGCGGCAAGACCTTCAGCATTCAGCGCGGCATCTACGTATCCTTCCCCGGACCGGCTTCGGATGCTCAGGACGGAAGCAACAATGCTCCTATCAATGCGAGAACGAATCGCATATTGGCAAGTAAAGGAGGACAGCAGCTATACGAGGGTCATCTAATCGTCGGCACTCACGGGCTATATGACGGTACAGATTATGAGAACAACTGCCGTTCGGGAGCCTTCATACGCAAGTATATTAATCCGAACATGGCCACGAGCGACGTTCGCGAGTATAGAAGCGGACAGCACTGGATTGTGTTCCGCCTCGGCGAGATCTATCTCAACACAGCCGAAGCGGCCTACGAGCTGGGCAACAAAACGGAAGCCTTCGACTACATCGAAAAGATCCGCGATCGCGCCGGAGCCAAAGTAACCCGTCCCGTTGACGATCCGACCGACCTCAGCGCAATCTACGGCTATCCTATAGACGGCAACTTACAGTTCATACGCGACGAACGCCAACGTGAACTTGCTTTTGAGAACCATCGCTGGTGGGATTTGCGTCGCTGGCGCATTGTTGACCGCGTGCTGAACATTTGGAAGCCGCGCGTGTTAATGTGCTACCATATTCCGGCTGAAGGCAAGTATATCTATCTCGACGAATGGGAAACGACCAATAAAACGTGGACGGCCTCCAAGAGCGCCTTCTATGAAGGCATTCCGCAGGGCGAGATCAACAAGAATAATAATCTACTTCCCCAAAATCCTCTTCGCTAAGTATGAACCATAATAAGCGCATGAATATGAAGAAACATATATTATATACAGTGATGCTTGGAGCAGCCGTAATCGGTTTGGCTTCATGCATGGGAATAGATAACTGGGACGCGCCCGACGCACGTTTCCACGGGAAGATAATCGACTCTTATACGGGCGAGAACCTTCTCTCCTCGCAAAACGACTGGTCGATACGAATCTGGGAGCGCAGCTGGGAAGAAGGAATCCCCAATCATCAATCGCTGGCAGTGAAGCAAGACGGAACATATAATAACTCGAAGCTCTTTGCCGGTACCTACGATATGCTTCCCTACGGAGGCCCCTTCTGGCCGTGCGATACGGTTAAGAACGTTGTGCTCAAGAAAACTCATGAGCAGGACTTCACCGTTACGCCATACCTCCAGGTGATAGACTTCAATGCTACGCTTAGCGGTACCGATCTTACTCTCACTTGCCGGCTGAAAGCTCCACGACGCGAGGGGTTGCCAAATCTCTACGAGATTATGCCCTTCCTGAGCCTTACCACTTTCTGCGGCAACGGTGCAGATAGCAGGATAGACATTGGCGAGTACAACAACCGTCGCATTCAGATCAACAAAAGCTGGAAAGACGAAGTTGGCGACAGCGAAACAAGCAACCTCTACACCATAGGCCCCCTCCCCGTTAAGTCGGGATACACCTACTACGTGCGGGTGGGAGCATCGGTTAACGACGCTAATCGCAAGCATAATTATTCGCCGATAGTGAAGATCACAGTTCCATGAAGTAATTAGTAGATCCATAGAAGCTGCATACAATGCGGCGACCCAACCGGAGGAGGAAGGAGCTCCGCTTTCCTTCACTCTTCCGGGACAAGGCAAAAAGATTCAAAGGTTATCCAAACATTAGCTTATACATAAAAGTCCCGGCCGCCTCCGTAATTTCACGGAGGCGGCTCATTAAAACTGCTTATCAAGCACTAAAACATATACAAACATTATGAACAGAACAGTTATCCTTACAATCGCCCTCCTCATCTCCGCCAACATTCTGTTTGGGCAGGAGCAAAGACGCAGGGCCGACATCCGACCTTATCCCGAATCGGTCGATGTGGTATCCGTAACAACTTTCGGAGCTAAAGGCGACGGAACTACCGACGACACCCAAGCCTTCCAGAAGGCTCTCGACTCCTTCGGCAAGCTGGGCGGAACGGTTTATATTCCTCGCGGAACTTATTTGCTAGCGGGGAGCATCAATATTCCGCAGGCTGTTACCCTCAAGGGGAGCATTGAATCGGTGCCCTCGCACAATGGCATCCGAAACGAAGGGCTTCCAAAGCCGGGCGACGACGGCACAACTTTGCTGATAACCGGCAACCGTGGCAATGAAAGCGCTGCGCCGGCCATCACGCTCAACACCAACAGCACTCTGCGAGGCGTCGTGATGTACTGGCCTACGCAGGATCCCGAAAAGATTCCGGAAGCCTTCCCCTGGGGAATTGCCATGCGCGGCAAGAATCCGGCGCTCCTCGACATCGAGATGCTCAATCCATATAACGCTATCGACGCTTCGAAGAATGAGAGGGCGCTTATCCGCAACATCAGCGGACAGCCTCTGCGTCGAGGAATTTTTGTGGATGGCATCTACGACATCGGAAGGATTGAGAACGTACATTGGAATCCGTGGTGGAGCATGAAGCCGACGCTCTTTAAATGGCAAAAAGAGAACGGCGAGGCTTTTATCTTCGAGCGTACTGATTGGCATTACGTTCTCAATACTTTCTGCTTCGGATATAAAACCGGATACAAGTTCGGAGCAAGCTCTGGCTCGCGAGGGGCATGCAACGGCAACTTCCTCGGAATCGGAGCCGACGCTTGCCATAATTCCATACTCGTGGAGCAAAGCGCTCCCTACGGACTGCTGATCTCCAACGGCGAGTTTGTTGCCATGGACGGCGTCGATCCAACTATGGTGGTCGTCACCGAGGCCAATCGCGGCAATGTTCGCTTTGTGAACTGCGCTTTCTGGGGGCCATGCAACCAAAACGCAGTTATAGCCGGCACGGGTACGGTTGGATTCTCTGACTGCATCTTCGTGCAATGGGACAGGAACAAGGAGGGACGGGCTGCCATACAGGCTAAGAGCGGAACGATAGTGGTTCGGGGATGCGACTTCATGAGCCAGGCTCCGCAGGTTTCGATTGATGAGAAGGTTTCGCGTGCTATCGTTAGCGAGAATACCGTCAAGGGCAAGGTGAATATTATAAATAATGGAAAGAATACCTACGTGCAAGGCAACATAGGTACCGAATAACTAATGAGGCATATCTACCATGAAACATCTTAAAATATTATCACAACTCTTAATTGCTACTCTATTGATTGGAGCGGCGGGCGTGTTCGGACTATCGGCTCAGAATAATCCTATTATTAAACATATATATACGGCTGATCCTTCGGCTCGGGTATGGAAGGACGGGAGGCTGTACATCTATGCTTCGCACGACATCTCTCCGCCCAGAGGATGCGACTTGATGGACGAGTACCATGTGTTTTCGACGGATGATATGGTTAACTGGACGGATCACGGAGAAATTCTGCGAGCCAGCCAGGTGCCATGGGGAAAGCCGCTAAGGAACAATGCCAAGTTCATGTGGGCCCCCGACTGCGTTTATCGGAACGGAACTTATTACTTCTACTTTCCGCACCCAAGCGAAGACCCATGGAACCGAACCTGGAAAATAGGCGTAGCCACCAGCAAGAAACCTGCGAGCGACTTCACCGTCGTTGGATTCATCCCAAACATCGACCCCCTCATCGACCCTTGCGTATTCGTTGACGACGACGGACAGGCTTACTTTTATCACGGAGGAGGAGGGGTTTGCAAAGCCGGAAAGCTAAAAGACAATATGATGGAGATTGACGGAGAGATGCGAACCATGGAAGGCCTCGTTGATTTCCACGAAGCTACCTGGATTCACAAGCGCAACGGCATCTATTACCTATCCTATTCTGACAACCACGACGAAGGAAACGACAAGGAAGGCGTGGCCGGCGATAATCGCATGAGATACGCCACCAGCAAAAGCCCTCTCGGACCATGGACGCATCAGGGTATCTACATGGATCCAACCGACAGCTACACTAACCACGGATCCATAGTTGAATACAAGGGACAATGGTACGCCTTCTATCACAACAGCCAGCTTTCGCACAAGAACGGCGAAGCGAACGACTGGCTGCGCTCCGTATGCGTCGACAAACTCTATTACAACCCCGACGGAACCATACAGAAGGTAGTGCAAACCGACAACAAGCTCTGGGCCGGAACTGCCAAGCTTAATATAACTCCCGAAAACCCGCAGAACAGAACCGTGCACGATTCCCTATACGCACGAAGCCTTATCCTAAGCCTCAACGGACAAAGGATAGCCTTCCTGTCATTCGATCTCGGAGGATATACAAACGACGCACTCCTACAATCGCTCAAGAAAAAGCACAATCTGAGCGAGCTATACTTCTGTCCGTCGCATACCCATTCCGGAGCATCCGACCGCAACAAAATCGCCGCCCAACTCACCGAAGTTATTGACCGCGCAGCCGCAAACATGTTCGAAGCCCGAATATCCGGAGGACACCGCGCCACCCCGCAGCTCACCTTCAACCGCCTCATAGTGCGCGACAACGGACATGCCCGAGAAGCCTGGTACGCCGACCCCGAACAACATTTTCAGTACCTGAATAAAGAACGCATACCGTTCGGCCCTGTCGATCCCTCTGTTGGCATCATCCGGATCGACGACGCCAAAGGCAAAGCGCGGGCCCTCATCATGAATTACGCCTGTCACCCCGACGCACTCGTCGACCTGCGCTCAATTATCTCAGCCGACTACGTTGGATATGCCACCCGATACGTTGAAGATGCCTTCAACAACAGCCTCAACTGCCTCTTCATACAAGGCGGAGCCGGCAACCAATGCGCCCTCTTCAAAACCCCAACCGACGGCTCCGAGCCACAACATTTCTACAACATGGTAGCCCGCATGGGCAAGCTAATTGGCATCGAAGCCGTAGCCCTCGCCCGAGAGCTCTTCCCAAACCCAAATGATGAGCCCTCAATGCTGGTCATGACCGACTCGCTCGACCTTGCCAACCGCTTCGACAGCGACGTGGCCCGCATCCACTTCTCAACCATCGTACTCAACCATCGCTACGCCATAGCCACCTTCCCCGGCGAACCCTTCATCAAGTTCCAAATCGACTGGAAGCGAGAGATGGCTCCATACGCCGTGCCCTTCTTCTTTGGCTATGCATGGAACGGAGGCAAATGGCCAACCTACGTGCCCGACGTTCGCTCCGCAGCTCTCGGAGGATACGGCGCCGACTGGGGCCCCGTCAGAGCAGCCGGCGAAGGCGAAGCCGTTCTGACCCGCCTCCTGCGCAACTACTACATCGTCACCGGCCTGATGCGAACCACACAAGGCCCCGGCGACCACCGCCTCGACGACGGCACAGTAATCTGGACCCCCGACTGGATGAAATGACCCCTCCCGCCCTCTAGTAAACTTTACGAAAGCTTGCCAGCATTTCATTTCAAGCTTTCGTAAGTTTACGAAGGGCTGTCGGAATTTCGATTCGAGCTTTCGTAAGTTTACGAATGGCTGTCGGAATTTCGATTCAAGCTTTCGTAAGTTTACGAAGGGCTGTCGGAAAATCGATTCAAGCTTTCGTAAGTTTACGAAGGGCTGTCGGGAAATCGATTCAAGCCTCCTGAAGTTTCAGAATGGTTGTCGGGAAATCAATTCAAGCTTACTGAAGTTTCAGAATGGCTGTCGGGAAATTGATTCAAGCTTCCTGAAGTTTCAGAATGGCTGTCGGAAAATCGATTCAAGCCTCCTGAAGTTTCAGAATGGCTGTCGGAAAATCATTTCAAGCCTTCTGAAGTTTCAGAATGGCTGTCGGAAAATCGATTCAAGCCTTCTGAAGTTTCAGAATGGCTGTCGGAATTTCAATTCAAGCTTTCTGAAGTTTGGGAAAGCTTGTCATCGGCCCAAAAAAATCCCTCGAATTACACGAATTGGCTGAAATAGTCCCCGCCAAAGTCGTGTAATCGAGGGAAGGCAAAGTAAAACCGAGGTTTTCTAAAGTCCGCTGAAATCAACGTCGTTGAATAGCAGCGAGGGAATTTTCCAGGAATTAGTTTCGCGCG
>JAITHO010000196.1 GCA_031279915.1 Tannerellaceae bacterium | reverse complement strand
TAAGGTATAGGCATGTCGGCAAACATGGTTTTGACAATTAGGTGGTATGGAAGTCCTTCGGCAATGACTTCGGTTGGCGACGCCAATATATAATCGGCGTTGTGCCGCAAGGCGTACATCACCTCAATACCTGCCATATAGCATGCATCAAATATGATGAAATCAAAGTGATAACCCTCCAAAGCGTCGCGTAGCATGTTTAGCTCCATCCAGTCGCGTCCGTCTTGCCCAAAGGCGCGAAGGTTAAGATAACCGCCTGTGCCAAGATCAGATGGAAGCCATGAGGTTCCGTGGCTCCAAAGGACTACTCCTGTGCTTCGGGCTGTGAAACGCGGGTAATGGAAAACGTCGTTGAGCACGTGTCTCATAACTTCAATGGAGGCCGAATTTTGCTCGGGATACTGCTTAATTGTGTCCATTTGGATTAGCCCCGTACTGGTGCGCCTGATTTGTAGAAGCATCGGGACATCGTTTCGGGTATCAAGATAAATAAGAAGGTTCCCTCCATTCAGATTATTATCAGCAGCGCCTGCTATCGACGACGCAATGTTAGCATGAGCATAACCGCTCAAGCTGTTATCGCCTGAAATGTAATACAAGATTGTGCGGTTCGGAACTATTACTTCGTCGTGCACGCATCCGGAAAAAACTATTAGCAGGGATAGAAAAAATATGAAAAATATGTGATAGATTTTCATGACGTTTCTTTTAAATTCTCGGCAAAGATAATTTTTTTCGGCAGAAAAAGCAAATCTATCGCCTGCAGCGCCGCGAGCTATTGTTAGAAAATTTAAGCTACTGACTTCAACGAACAGTCGCGAATCATCAACTTCATGTAAATAGCTTGCGATAATTATCGCGACAAATCCAACTCAATGTAGTGGCTTTCGATAAATAGTTTTGCCAACATTCCATGGATAGAGCGGCAGCAAACAGGCCATCCCCAGGCTGAGCATATACAATAAGGTAGAGGTATCGCCCTTGCATTGCCTCCTTAGGCTCCGCTCAGATGTGCTGAAGCAGGTTTAAAGCTTGCTTTTATAGAGAATCTCAGTTCGCAAAACAATTGAAACATTTTAATATCTTTGCCCAATTCCAAACTTTTTAAAACAATATAGCGATATGAAAAGAAGAGATTTTTTGACCAACACAGCGCTTATAGGCGCAGGCTTGCCTCTCGGCATGGCTCCAGCCTTAGCCTCATGCAGCAGCGGCGCTGCCGGAACTTCGGAAACGGCACGCACATTCACACCTGAAGAATTAGGAATGTATTCCTTTGTTGAGATTGCTCCCGACGGCAAACCGCTGAAAGCAGCCCTCGTAGGATGCGGCGACCGCGGAACCGGAGCTGCAACTCAATTCCTGAAATCAGGCCCAAACGTATCAATCATCGCACTGGCCGATATTTTTCCAGACAGACAAACAACCTGCCGCCAAGTGCTGAAAGAGAAATTTAACAATGAAGTGGCCGACGCCAATTGCTTCCTCGGATTCGATGCCTACCAAAAAGTGCTGGCCATGCCCGAAATCGACGTGGTACTACTCTGCACTCCAACGCATTTCCGTCCCGAACATTTCAAGGCAGCAGTAGAAGCCGGCAAGCACATCTTCATGGAAAAACCCTGCGCCGTCGACCCAACCGGCATCCGTACCGTAATTGCCGCCGCAAAAGACGCATCAGCAAAAGGACTGACAGTTATCACCGGCAACCAGCGCCGCCACTCGCGCGCATACTGGGAAGCATACGTGCAAGTTCGGAACGGAGCAATAGGCGACATACTTTCAGGTTCAGCGCATTGGGATCAGGGAGCATGGTGGAACAAACGCAAGCGTCCGGAATGGAGCGATATGGAATACTGCATCCGCAACTGGTTTAACATCAAATGGCTGAGCGGCGATCACATTCTCGATCAAGCCATCCACAACATCGACATCGTCACCTGGTTCATGGGCATGCGGCCCATCAGCGCAGTAGGCTTTGGCGGACGTGCTCAGCGACTTACCGGCGACATCTTCGACTTTTTCAGCGTTGATTATTACTACGAAAACAATCACAAAATGCTGACCACAGCCCGCCAGATTGATGGATGCGACGGCAATGTTTCCGAACAGGTATACGGCACAAAAGGCATGTTCACAACGCGCAGAGTTGGCGAACGCGAAGGCGCCCGCCTCGAAGATTACAGCGGCAACGTCATCTGGGCCTACGATTATAAAGCTAAGCCTGAAAAAAACCACTACGACCAGGAACATATTCACCTTGTTGAATCCATACGCCTCGACAAAAAAATCAATCAGGCCGAGGATTTAGCATATTCTACCCTCGTAGCCATTCAAGGTCGCGAAGCCGCCTATTCCGGCAAAGTCGTCACGTGGGACGAAATCATGAGCTCCAACCTGCGCTACGGCCCAGAAACATACGCTCTCGGCCCGATTCCAGACTACAAAGAAGGAGTCGCCCCGCTACCCGGCAAAGCTCCGGATGCGCCAGTCATGTAAGCTTCTTAGCATACAATAGATTTGAAAGCTTGGCGTCGGATATAATTTATCCGGCGCTTTTTTGTGGTGGTCGAGCATGGCGTAAATACTTGGCGGTGTAAGTCCACTACAGGGGATACCAACCGTTAGCCAAAAGCAAGGATGCCCTTCGCGAGGGGGAATCCGAAAGAAGTCGTAGACAAAGTCCGAACTGAAGAACACGAACAACATCAGGCACAAGCCGTCGGACGAGTTTGCCAAACAGAACGAAGTCCAATAACGAGAGTTCGACATACTATAAATAGCTTATAATAAGCGCTGATTTGCCCGTTAGGGCATCCATGTCAATAGAAATTGCCCATAATAAAGGGACAAACCACTAACGAGGTTTC
>JAITHO010000159.1 GCA_031279915.1 Tannerellaceae bacterium | reverse complement strand
TTCCAAGCGCATAATTACCTCCAAAACTTTTTTTTGGAGCTTTCCAAGCGCATAATTACCTCCAAAACTTTTTTTTGGGACTTTCCAAGCGCATAATTACCTCCAAAACTTTTTTTTGGGACTTTCCAAGCGCATAATTACCTCCAAAACTTTTTTTTGGAGCCTCCCATGCGGCATAATTCTCGCAAAAAAAAGTTTTGGAGCTTTTCGGGCATCTACTTACCCCCAAAAAAAAGTTTTGCTGCTTTCCGGCAGATAAGATGAGCCCGATTTTTTCGGACGTAATTACCGCTCCCCAAGTAAGTCATTCCCGCGAAGGCGGGAATCTCCGATCGCAAGAACGGACGGATGGCTACTTTTTTTTCATTACAGTAGTAGCAGAATCGTCACAGCAGTCGATCGGAGATTCCCGCCTTCGCGGGAATGACTTACTTTCTGGAATTTTTTTGGAGACTTTCCGACGGCATAATTCTCCCTAAAAAAAGTTTTCCCACTTTTTTGCCGTCAACTTGCCTCTAAAACTTTTTTTTGGGGAGATTTAGGCTGCATAATTCTCACAAAACTTTTTTCCCCCACTTTCCGGCCATCAAGTTGCCTCCAAAACTTTTTTTTGGAGGCAACTTGGTCATCACCCTACCTCCAAAAAAAAGTTTTGAAGCTTTCCGACGCGCCGGATGCCTCCAAAAAAAAGTTTTGAAGCTTTCCGACGCGTCGGATTCCTCCAAAAAAAAGTTTTGGAGCTTTCCGACGAAAAAAATACCTCCAAAACATTTTTTTGGGATTTTCCAGGCGCACAATTAGCTCCAAAATTTTTTTCGGATAAGTTTCCTGCCGGATTGGATGCTGAAATTTTTTTTCTGCAACCTTATATACGCTGCGAGATGAGAAAAAAAATTTTTGAGATTGGCTTGCTGGGAAGAGAGAGGGGGATCGACGTTTTTTTTCGGGCGATATAAGTGGCCAAAGCGGTACGATTTTTTTTTGCAGGCTGCCGGATTGGGCTCGGCAAAGCGCGCGAGAAATTTGGAGGATATAAGTTTATGGTTATCTTTGCGTCCGAAAATCGCGCGGGGTGTAGCACAGTTGGCTAGCGCGCCACGTTCGGGACGTGGAGGTCGGACGTTCGAGTCGTCTCACCCCGACAAAAAGTTAAAGAACTTATCCTGGCGAAGGGTGAGTTCTTTTTTTATGCAATACATTATAGATATATGAAATATGCGTTAATAGTGATTTGTATGGCATCCTCGCTGGTGCCGTTCATGGGGTCGGCGCTTAATTTGGCTCTGCCTTATATTAACAAGGAGCTGTCGCTGGATGTGGTTGCATCGGGGTGGATCCCTGCATCGTATATGCTGTCGACGGCTGTTCTTCAGGTTCCATTTGCGCGGGTTGCCGACATTTTGGGGCGACGTCGGATGTTTATTTGGGGGGTCGCGGCTTTTACGCTCTTCTCGCTTCTGAGCGGCTTGGCCCGGTCGGGCGCAGAGCTGATTGTTTACCGCTTCTTGTCGGGCGCCGGCAGCGCGATGATGTTCGGAACGAGCATGGCGATGCTAACGGCGATTGTTCCTCCGCAACGAAGGGGCTGGGCGCTTGGCATCAATACATCTGTGGTATACACTTCGCTCGCTCTGGGCCCCTTGTTTGGCGGGATTTTTACGCAGTATTTGGGTTGGCGAAGTATATTTTGGATGGCGGCGCTGATGGGTTTGGCCGTGATAGTAGGCACGATTTCGGCGATTAAGGAGGAGTGGAAGGAGGCTCAGCCGGCAGGTTTTGATGTCTTAGGCACTCTGATGTATACAACGGGAATGTGTTCTGTTATCTACGGATTCTCGCGCATGCCTTCAACAATTAGCTTTGTTCTGCTGATATGCGGTGCGGTGGTATTGTGGATGTTTGGGCGATATGAGTTGAAGGCGATGAGTCCGGTATTTAGCGTTCGTGAGTTTCTCGGCAATAGGATATTCAGGCTCTCAACGCTATCAGCTCTGATCAACTATGCCGCCACGTTTGCGGTATCGTTTATGCTCAGTCTTTACTTGCAGGATGTTCGTGGCCTATCGCCTCGCGATGCCGGTTTTGTGCTGATAAGCCAGTCGGTAGTGATGGCCGTGACGGCGCTTATCTCGGGTAGATTGTCAGACAGGATGCCGGCATCGCGTCTTGCCACTGCGGGAATGGCAATCGTTGCGCTGGGGCTGTTGAGTTTGTGCTTCGTATCAGCCTCAACGCCATTTGTTGTTTTATCGCTGATGTTGGTAGCTCTCGGCTTAGGTTTCGGGCTATTTTCTTCGCCGAATACGAATGTGATAATGAGTTCGGTTAGCAAATCCCATTATAGCATGGCCTCAGCCACGGCCGGCACAATGCGCTTGACCGGCCAGGCTTTCAGCATGGGATTTGCGTTGATGGCGATGGCGATGCATCTTGGCAGCGTTCAGCTGTCGTCAGATCTCCATGCGGAGATGCTATCCAGTATGCGATTGGTTTTTATCATCTGCACCGCTTTGTGCCTCGGCGGAGTTTGGATGTCGGCCGTTCGGAGCAACCGCCACTGAAACTTTTCCGTTCAATGCATTCCGGAGCGCAGAAGGCGTCTCGCCGAATTGCTTCTTACAGTAAGTGGTGAAATGGGCCGGCGAGCTGAATCCGTACTCTTGTATTATCGAGATCATGGGGATCTTCTTGTCGGCCAGCAGCAGCCGGATGTAGTTGGCCTTCTGGCGCAAAATCCAGCGATAAGGCGAGTCGTTGAAGTGGATCTTAAACTTTCGAATGAAGGCTCTGGGCGATAGATTGCACATAGCGGCGAGTTCTTCCACGTTCTTTGTCTCCTTGTAGTGATTAATCACGTAAGCCTTGAAGTCAGTATCCTGCTTTATCATCGGCTTCAGGAAGCGTGCGATCTCCTGTCGTGAGTAGAACACCTTCATCACGAGGAAAAGCTCTTTTTGCTTCACCAGGTTGAGATTGGGATTATAAATCCGGTGCTGCTGATAGTAAACAATGCTGTCGAGCACATCGCTGAGCGGCGATCGGATGTCGAGCTTGTGGAATACGTCTCGCTCGTTCTCAAACTCCTGGAGATCGTTCCATCCAATCTCGTCTTTGATCACAAACTGATTGTTGAAGCTCAGCAGCAGATAATTTACATCCGTATAAGCATCAATATATGCCGGCGAATCTCTTGGGATAAAGACCATTTCACCCGTTTTGCATAGATGATTACGAAACTCATGGTACGAAATATTCATCTCGCCTTCGAGGATAAACAGAAGATGATTCAGGTGCTTATCCTTTGTCTGTATGCTCGCATTTTTCTTTTCGTGCCGCAGATTAAAGTCAATAACAAAATCTGACGGGAACATTTTTTTTACGGCATCATCATTTGAATCTTGTTGTTCATTAAAAGTTGTTTTCATAAAATGGCATCATGATTTTTTGTTTTTTGTACAAGTTGTAATTGTCGGCAAAGATAACATTTATTCTGATTTCCCAATAGAATATCATAAGAATTGCTTGGATTCATGGCCTTTTCTTGACGTTATGCATTTTTTCACTCAATAAAGCTTATAGATTCTTTGCGTATTCAAATAAGAATATATCTTTGTGACATGGAGTATTTGAAGTATAAAACCACAGCATAATAACAAACGCACCAATTATGGAAACATTCTTCGATCCGAAAATTCCTACAATTTTTCTAAGCTTGTTCAAATCTGATGAGAGTTTTGGCCTGCATCTTGCGGATGCGATTCTCCCTCAATTATCGCCATTTGCCAACTTGCAGTGCATGAAGAGCGAGATCAATGTTGATGACTGTTCTATCATTGAGGCGCAAAGCTCTCCGATTGTGGAGTTCGCTTGCATTGATAGATGCGGGCAGAAACGTGTTATTGCGATATGGCTCGCCTGGTCGGAAACGTTCCGCTCCAAGATCGTTCTTAAGGCGAAGCGGGCAGCTGCCGCAGCGGAGCTTCCGGTTCATACTATATGTTTTGCCAACCTCATCATCGACGATACTTCCGAGAGTTATTGCCAGCGATATGACTTTAGCGACGGATCAGATATGCTCCGAGGCTCCGAGGCTCAGGATCTCATCGTTGTGGAGCTTCCTAAGTTTAAGGTGGCCGACATGCAGGCGCCAACGGTGGCCGAACGATGGCTGAGCTTCCTGTCGGACATTAATGGCGACATCTGCGAGGCTCCGAGCTATCTGCTCGACGATCCGGAGACGGCTGCGGCTATCGATCTCATCAAGCGCAGGGCTGAATCGGAGGCTCGATCGGGCTCATGCCTGAGATTCCTCAGCTCTGTCGACCGCCATCTCACGCAGATTGCTAATCTCGACGTCGATATGGGGCTCCTCCGTAGATTATACATGATTTAGCTATCTGCTGGCGTCTATGGATAATCTTGCTTGCATCATTGATTTCTACAAGAATCTCGACAGACTTGGGCCGGGAGATGATGCTCAGACGATGCGAGCTTGGAATACTATTAAGCCGATGCCCGACGCTCCATGCGTTGCCGACATTGGATGCGGTACGGGAGCCCAATCTGCCGTCATCGCCCGAGAAACAGTAGCGGCAGAGATCGTTGCCGTCGACTTCATCAGCGATTTTCTGGAACGCGCACATGACCGCTTCGCCAAGGCCGATCTGAGGGTGCAAACGCTCAAGGCCAACATGGATTGCCTGCCCTTTGCAGAGGAATCGTTCGACATCATCTGGTCGGAAGGGGCCGCATATAATATGGGATTTGAAAACGCTGCACGCTATTGGAATCGCTTCCTGAAGCCGAACGGATGCATCGCCCTAACCGAGCTCTCATGGCTGAGAGATAGCATTCCCAACCGATTGAAAAGCTATTGGAAAAGCAATTACCCCGACCTCGAGACTATCCGCGGCAACATCGCAAGGCTCGAACGCTCCGGATATGAAATGGTAGCCCACTTCTCACTCCCACGGCATTGCTGGACGGAGAATTATTACAAGCCGATGATGGCGGAGTTTGATCCCTTCCTGCGACGCTGGAATTATTCGGCAGAAGCTGAGGCTCTGGTAGCCGAGGCTCGCGAGGAAATGGCGATCTACGACGAATACTGCGACATCTATGGCTATGAATTTTACATCGCACGAAAAATAACCCACATACATAATTAGCCCCTATACATATATTATATGCAACACCCTCTGAAGATTTACAATACACTGGCGCGGCGGAAGGAACTCTTCGTACCTGCTAACGGCGTCAATACGGGAATGTACGTATGCGGCCCAACTGTTTACGGCGACCCGCATCTGGGACATGCGCGCTCGGCTATCACCTTCGACGTACTCTTCCGATACCTTATGTTTTTGGGATACAACGTGAGATACGTTCGAAATATCACCGACGTCGGCCACTTGGAGCACGACGCCGACGATGGCGACGATAAAATCTCAAAGAAAGCAAGGCTTGAACAGTTGGAGCCGATGGAAGTGGCACAACTCTACGCCAATCGCTATCACCGCTTCATGAACGACCTCAATCTATTGCCGCCAAGCATCGAACCGCTGGCTTCCGGACACATAATAGAGCAAATAGCCCTTACGCAGGAGATTCTCGACAACGGATACGCCTACGTTAGCAATGGATCGGTATATTTCGACGTGGAGAAATACAACGAATCGCATCCGTATGGCATCCTCTCCGGACGCAATATCGACGAAATGCTTAGCGCTACTCGCCAACTCGACGGGCAAGACGAGAAGCGACGCCCCGTTGACTTCGCTCTATGGAAGAAAGCCAAGCCGGAACATATCATGCGATGGCCTTCGCCATGGAGCGACGGCTTCCCAGGATGGCATTGCGAATGCACAGCCATGGGGCGAAAGTACCTCGGCAGCCGATTCGACATACATGGCGGAGGAATGGACCTCATCTTCCCACATCACGAATGTGAAATAGCGCAGGCCGCAGCCGCCAAAGACAGTTACTCCGTACCATACTGGATGCACAACAACATGATAACTATTAACGGACAAAAGATGGGAAAGTCGCTCGGCAATGCAATCACTCTCGAACAATTCTTCAAGGGCGATCACCCCCTCCTCGAGCAGCCTTACGCCCCCATGACCATCCGATTCTTCATCCTGCAAGCACACTATCGCAGCACGGCCGACTTCAGCAACGATGCACTTCAGGCCTCCGAAAAAGGCCTCGCACGACTGAACGACGCATGGGCAACCCTCAACTCACTCGCGCCTGCAGAAGCATCCTCCGCCGACATCAGCCACTTCACCGCTGGGTGCGCCAACGCAATGAACGACGACCTCAACACCCCCGTCCTGATCTCACACCTCTTCGACGCCGCTCGCATCATCAACTCAGCAAACGACCAACGAATCGCACTATCCGCCGCCGACCTCAGCGAGCTACGACGCTGCTTCAAAGCATACTTCTTCGATATCCTCGGAATGAACAACAACAGCAACAGCCAGGCCCCATCGCGCGAAGAAGCCTTCGGCAAAGCCCTCGACCTGCTGCTCAACCTCCGGCAACAAGCCAAAGAAGCCAAAGACTGGGCCACCTCCGACAAGATAAGAAACGCTCTCGCCCAAGCAGGATTCGAAATAAAAGACACTAAAGACGGTACCGAATGGAAACTAATATAGCCGCAATACACGAGTTTTTCAAAGGCGATAAATTCGCCCTCGCAGCCGGAGTAGAGCTCCTTGAAGTAGGCCATGGATACGCAAAAACCCGCATGACAATCAGGCCCGAACACCTCAACGGCGGAGGAGTATGCCAGGGAGGAGCCATCTTCACACTGGCCGACCTCGCCTTCGCCGCAGCCGTCAACAGCCATGCCCGTTTGACCTACTCCATCAGCTCCTCCATCAGCTTCTTCAGATCCGAAAGCCAAGGATCGCTATATGCAGAAGCCCGAGAAATTTTCGACCACAAGCGACTCTCGAACTGCGAAGTTAGAGTCACCAACGATGCCGGCGACCTCGTTGCAACCTTCGTAGGAACCGGATACCGCAAAGACATCCCCCTGCCCTTCCAAGCTCTGTAAATCCATACCCTCCATATTACATCGCGCACATATCACTGAAAAAATATTAGCAATACTCGAATGTAGAAATCAATTCTTTCCATATCGTTTCAGCAAGGCTGCCTGCTCCAAGCGAAGCAAGGCGCATTGTCGTTTTATTCACTCTAATAAGGAAAGAAAACATGATAACTCTTCGAAATATTCAATACATACATCCCAACCACGACGTCCTCTTTGCCGACGTCAATCTCTCACTAATCTCACGCCAGAAAGCAGCCCTGACCGGCAATAACGGCTCAGGCAAATCCACCCTTCTGCGCATAGCAGCCGGCCTGCTGAGGCCTGCTGCCGGCGCCGTCGAATCCGCTTCGCCTCCCTTCCATATTCCACAGCTCGCCGGACAGTTCAATCACATTAGTATTGCAGAAGCTCTGCGGATTGAACACAAGCTGCAGGCTTTCCTCCGCATTCTTGAGGGCCACGCAAGCGAAGACAACTTCAACATTCTCAATGACGACTGGAACATCGAGGAGAGATGCATGGCCGCCCTTGCCGAATGGGGCCTGCATCCGCCTACGCTCGAATATCCCTTGATTCAAATGAGCGGCGGAGAGAAAATGAAGGTGTTCCTGGCGGGGATAAGCCTCCACAAGCCCGATATCATCCTGCTCGACGAGCCAACCAACCACTTAGACGCCGCCGCACGCAGCCTCCTCTACGAACATATCGAAGCATCGACCTCCACTTGGCTCATCGTAAGCCATGACCGCAGGCTACTCAATCTCCTCAACCCCATCTGCGAACTGAGCGCCAAGAAGCTCAACATTTACGGTGGCAACTACACATTCTACCGCGAGCAAAAGGCCTCCGAGGCGAAGGCTTTTGCCAACGACCTTCGCGAAAAAGAAAAGGAACTTCGCAAAGCACGGGCAAGCGAGCGCGAAATGAGCGAACGGCGGCAGCGTCAAAGCTCGAGGGCTGACAAGTCGAGAAACAAGGCGGGACTGCCCACCATCCTCCTCAATCGCCGCCGAGACAGCGCCGAAAATACCTCCGCACGGCTGAAGGAAACGCATGCCGACAAGGTCGACTCCATCGCCCGAGAGCTCGCCGACTTGCGCAAAGAGACGCCAGGCCCGGAGGCTATGAAGTTCGGATTCAAGCCGCCAACCGTTCATTGCGGCAAAACGCTCGTCGAAGCAAGCGAGCTCTTGTTTGCATACGCCGAAGGACTATTGCTATGGCCTAAGCCCCTGAGCTTCCGCATCGCAGGTGGCGATCGAATGCGTATAGCCGGCCCGAACGGGGCGGGGAAAAGCACCCTCCTGCGCCTCATCCTCGGAGAGCTCGAGCCTGTGGCCGGCAAAATCATGCGCGCCGACCAAATCCGAACGCTATGCGTCGACCAAGATTATTCGCTCCTCAACGGCTCCATCAGCCTCTACGAGCAAGCGCAGCTCTGCAACGAATCCTCTTTGGCTGAGCACGAAGTAAAAATCCGCTTGGCCCGCTTCCTCTTTGGCCAAGGCGACTGGAACAAGCTTTGCGGAGAGCTCAGTGGCGGCGAAAAGATGCGATTGACGCTATGCTGCCTCACCCTCGGCGAGGCCTCGCCCGACCTCATTGTGCTCGATGAACCCACTAACAATCTCGACATCCAAAACATGGAGATCCTCGTATCCGCGATAAATGAATACTCTGGCGCCCTTGTGGTGGTATCCCACGACCATACTTTTGTGGAGGAAATCGGTGCAATTGTCGAGCTATCAATCGAGGTAGCGGCTCATCCATCCGATCCATAAAAATACCTCTCCACGTTGCCCCTTTCTCAAAAAAATCCTATCCGCTTTCAAGTTCTTGAAAAGCTCCACCACAAAAGTTTTACGGCTTTCAAGTTCTTGAAAAGCTCCATTACAAAAGTTTTACGGCTTTCAAGTTCTTGAAAAGCTCTACCACAAAAGTTTTACGGCTTTCAAGCTCTTGAAATGCTCCACTACAAAAGTTTTACTGCTTTCAAGTTCTTGAAAAGCTCCATTACAAAAGTTTTACGGCTTTCAAGTTTTTGAAAGGCTCCACTACAAATGTTTTATGGCTTTCAAGTTCTTTAATGGTTTCAATAAAAAAGTTTTTCCGCTTTCAAGTTCTTGAAAAGCTCTACTACAAAAGTTTTGCCGTTTTCAAGTTCTTGAAAAGTCCCAACCAAATGTTTTACGCTTTTCAAGTTCTTGAAAAGTCCCAACCAAATATTTTGCATTTTTCAAGTTCTAGAAAAGTCCCAACCAAATAGTTTGCGCTTTTCAAGTTCTTGAAAAGTCTCAACCAAATAGTTTACGCTTTTCAAGTTCTTGTAAAGTCCCAACTAAATAGTTTTTGAGTTGTCAAGTTCTTGAAA
>JAITHO010000021.1 GCA_031279915.1 Tannerellaceae bacterium | reverse complement strand
TCGATATTTATCGAGAGCTCCGTTGGGGAATGGCGGGGGGGTTCGATATTTATCGAGAGGTCGTTCCCGCCTTCAGAAAGCAGGTCATTGCCACCTGCGAAGCCCCCTGTTTCGATTTCTCGAGGCAGGGGGCTTTTTTCAGTTGGAGAGGCTCAGGAAACTTGTTCCGGCTGCAGTTTTTTGTCGGGAGATTATCAAGTGACTTTTTTCCGGAAGAATATTTTCATCGGGAGGGCTCCATTTTTTTTCTACGGAGGAAGTTTTTCATCGGGAGAGCTCCATTTTTTTACTTTTTACTTAGACATCGACGTGACTTTATGGGGTTTCTGTACGGCATAATGGGCGGCGGCTTGCACGATCTTCGCTTCCTGAGCGCTTACTCCGTTCGGCACGTAGGCGTTGCCAAGGGAGCTCTTGCCGGTGAAGATTTCCAGCCATACGCAGGCGGCGGTATATCGGCCCAAACTTAAGGACAGGTGATAGCCATCGCGGCAAAAGTTATCGCCCAAGGAGCTGGTTCGCCCATTTTGAATGGCAGTGCCCGCGGGGATAATTCTTTTGATCTTATTTTTCTTGGCCTGCTTCTTCACAGTTTTTATAATGGCCTTATACATTTTCTTTTGGTCGTTATTGTAGTTCGCGAATCCCGTATGGGAGTTTTGCTGCGCATAAGCCCAGGTTTGGTGGAAAAGGATTTCGAGATTAGGATTCTTGGCCGTTTGCTTAACAAAGGCGATCACCATGGGCAAATGGCGGTAGGTGGAGTCGATGCCAGAGAAGGGGCTGGCTTGCTGAACGGTGATATAATCCCAGGGCTCGTCGTCAATGCAGGATTGGAGCGTCACCTTGTCGGGCGAAGTTGTTTTCGTGCCGCCAACGATCTTCCGATAGCTATACGCCGCCGCATTGTTGTCGATATTGCTTCGATGTAGCTGCAGCGAGCTCCCTCCAATGTAGGCATTTCCGATAACCAGGCTATCGCCGTTTGCCGCCGCCAATTCATACAGGTACTGTTCTATTGCGTCTTCCGAGAAACTATTGCCGATGGCCAGTATCTTGATAACATCTTTGGCCTGCATGCAAAGGCATCCGAAGGCAATAAGCAGAACAATTAAAAAGAATTTAGAAGAGATTTGTTTCATGATTATTATATGATTTAAAGGGTTGAAGCAAAGCTATGGGTTTTGCTCCGGCCGGCAGCAGCGCTCATTGTTCGGCGCTGCCGCCTGTTGCAGGAGCTTTTAATGAGTTAAAGGTAATGAAATGTTTGGAGCAGATAAGACGCGCTTCCGGAGCTAAGGAGTTGCAGCCTTTGGCGCATCCTTGATCAGAATATGTCCGGCTTTCCATTCCTTCACAATCTTCCAGGCTCTTTCCTGAACTTCTCTCACGAGCTTTGGCGGCCAGGGATCCCAGATGGGCAGGCCAACGGGCGATCGTCCGGTCATCACCGCATAGTGAGTAGCTGCATTGATCATCGTTCCTATATGATTCTGATGAATATTGGCTTCCATATACATCCAGTCGAGTCGCAAGCCGCCTTCAACAGCCGGCGGATCAATCAGGAGGTCGTAAAACACCAGTCCGCAGGGAGCGACAGCAATGCCCGTCGTGGTTTCGAAGGCTTTCATCTGCTCGGCGAGCCTTTGGCTGCGTTCGCGATAGGCAATCAGATCGTTCTCGTTGAGAGTTGGATTCGTCGCCCAGGTCATGTGCACCATCATCTTGCTTCCGGCCTTGGATATGGCTTCGGCAAATTTCAGCAGCAGCTCGTTGGGCCCGCTTGTGACTACAACGAGCTGCTTCCCTCCGGTAGCGATTTCCTTCAGTACGCTGTCGTTGTACATCCTGCCAAGCCCCTGACCCCAATGTATTATGGATTTCACATTAAGCCGGAGGGGAGGATTCATCTGTTGCGACATGCGGCTGAGATGATTGTCGAGCCCTCCTTCAGAGCCTATGTAGCTGTTGCCGATGAAGAGGATGCTGTCGGCGTTTTGCACCAGCGGCGTCCATAGCGGCTCGGCATATTTGTCGGGGATAGGTTTCAGATTGACGATGCCTGCATCCCATTCCCTACTGATTCTCCACACTCGTTCCTGCATAGCCCGCACGAGCTCAGACGGAAAAGGATCCCAGGATGGAAGCCCCACGGGCGACTGCCGGTTTGCCGCCGCATAGATTGCAGCCACGTTGACAAGGATGCCCAGATCGTTCTGTACCGAGCTCCCCGGCGTGAACAGATAGTCTTCGCGCAACGTCCAAAACCGAACCGGATCCACAATCAGATCATAATATATCAAACCGACAGGTACGATTCTCAGACCATGTTCGCGCTCCAGAGCCTTCATCCGCCGAGCTTCCTCCAGGCTTCGATCTCTGAATCCTTTCATCCCTCCACTGTCGACAAGGGGATTTTTCGCCCATGCCTGAAAGAAGATGATCTTGCGCTTGTGCGTCTTGGCCAGAGCGGCAAAGCGGAGCATAGCATCGCTTGAACCGCTGGTGACGACGAGGAGGTCGTCGCTGCCGGTCTCAATGCGGCGCAGAAGGCTGTCGGTGAACATATCCTCGAGCGACGGCTTGTCGTACATGCCGATCCAGTCAGCCTCGATTCGCAACGGAGCGCTTGCCGCGGCTAAGCTCCGGCGTATATGATTGTTCAGTCCGCCATCCGAGCCGACATTGTCGTTGCCGACGAAGAGTATTTTCGTTCCCTCGACAATCAACGGGGCCGGCTGGAGTTGCGACAGTGCGGCAAACGGTATCAGCGTCGCGGCAATGAGCGTGGCGATCCTAATAAATGCAAGAGCTTTGAAGGTATACATTATATATATGTATGATTCCGGATAGATGCGGATCAGTAGCCTGAGTTCTGATTCAGGTTGGGGTTGTCGGTAATTTCGCGCGACGGTAGGGGGAAGTTAACGTTGTCGTCGGTGAACTTAAATCCCTTGTCGAGCGATCCGAAGTCGTAGGTTTTGAGATCTATCTCTCCGGCGATGTGCCTGCGCCGCAAATCCCACCAGCGATGTCCTTCCTCGAAGGCAAGCTCAAGGCGGCGCTCGTTGAAGATCCATTCGAGAACGGTAGCGGCATTAGTCTCCGCGCTATTCAGGTCGGCAGGCTCGGCTGATGGAGAATCGCCTTCGGCCGAGTTGCGTGCCCGCTCGCGTATACGGTTGACGAGAGCGATAGCCTCCTGGAGATTGCCTCCGGAGCGAACGATAGCTTCGGCCTTGAGCAGAAGCACGTCGGCCAGGCGAAGGATGCGGGGATTGTTCATGCTTACTCCGTTACCGCCTCTTACGTAGGCAGTGTTCCGAACGTACTTCATAACGTTGATGAGCTTTCCCTCCTCCATGTTGATATTGTAGTCTCTGCGCGGGTCGGCCTCG
>JAITHO010000020.1 GCA_031279915.1 Tannerellaceae bacterium | reverse complement strand
GCGATCGTGATTGCATTTGCGTTTGCGTCAAAAAATAATTCCGCCTGCCTAGCTGGCTGGTTCGCCGTACAATCTTTTCCTGTTTAGGCAACAAATGCCCGCTAAGTTTTCCGGTTTAGACACCTCGCTGCCTTAGCGGTTGCATAGCTTTGCGCTTTTAATTTAATAAAACGCAGAGTTATGAAAGGAATACTATTATCATTTATCTTACTACTGACATCTTTCGCGGCAGCGGCGCAGGCAAACGATACGCAGCAGCAACGGATTGATTCGCTACTGAACGTCATCGCAACGTCAGGCGGAGAAGACAAACAGAATGCCTACGTCAAGCTTCTGTCGGAAGATGTTTCGGTAAATCTATCGCAGGATTCCGTATCACTGCTCTACAATGAAGGCATCCGCGAGATGCGCAGACAAGGCAACAAAAAACAGGAGGGACGATTGAAGTTTGTTCATATCAATTGTCTATTCAACAAAGGACTCAAACAGGAAGTAATGGCAACAGCTCCCGATTATCTGAAATATCTTGCCGAAAACGAGCAGTGGGAGCTTTATTATCAGATGTACCAAACATTGCTTGAGACATACATGGAAGAATATATGTTTGAAACCGCCATTCGTAAAGCACGCGAATTGTATGACGAAGCCAACAGCAAAAAAGATGAGGACGGAATGAGCGTCGCCACTCTCACAATGGGCGATGCTTATTGTAACCTTGCTCGACTGGAGGATGCGGAAGAATACTACAAGAAAACCATCTCCATCCTCAGCCGGCGCGAGAACCCCGGCGTCAGTCTCTATGCCTACTTTTCACTTGTTGAAATACTGTCGGAGCAGAAACGCTTTGCCGAAGCGCAGGAATGGCTTCAGGAATATAACAAAGCCGTCGATCGCCTCGAAGCGCTGAAGAAACGGCCTATGACTATAAGCCGGAATTCGCTCTATATCATGCAGGCAGTAGTGTATTTGGATATGAAGGAATTTGACAAGGCCGAACCTTTCATCGATCTTGCCGAAGAAATGCTTCCCGGCGTGGAAAGAAGTATGGTGAATATTATGCGTTACAGAGCGGAGATTGCCGAATCGCGAAAAGACTATCCGCGAGCGCTTGAGCTATGCAACGAAGCCGTGCGACTCTGCAAGGCATCGGCGGCCGGCTTTCATCTCAGATGGATACTGCAAACCAAAGCGCGGATCCTGGCCAAGATGCTTAATGCCGAAGAGATAGTAGCCGTGTATGAAGAGCATATCGCCCTGCGCGATTCGTTTGAGATGCGGAAAAATCAGGTACAGCTCGACGAACTCCGCACGCAGTACGACGTAGACCGTCATGTGGCCGAGAAAGAGCGGAACCGCCTCTACTTCCTCTTTGCTCTTGGCGGATGCCTCCTGCTCGCCGTCGCCCTCGGCATCTGGGTATTCTGCAGTCGAAAAATTGCCGAAAAGAACCGCGCCCTCACGGAGCAAATCCAAGAGCTTACCGCACAACAGGAAGCGCGAGACAAGGAACTGCTCAGCAAAACAACCTTTGTTGAGCCCGAAGCCGCAACCGATATCGACGACTCCGAAAGCTTATGCCCCGAAAGCCGCAAAGACAAGCTCTGCCGAGAGATTCGCGACTTCATCCTCCTCGACAAGGCCTATCTCAATCCGAGCATCAACCGCGACTACATTATCGACCATCTGGGCACAAACCGCGAACTCTTTGTCGACGCCTTCATGGCATGCTTCGGAATGTCGTTCACAGACTACATCAACGGCCTGCGCCTTAAAGATGCCATTACGATGCTCGAAGAATCAGACTTCTCAATAGAGGATATTGCCGGAAAAACAGGCTTCGGCACCATAAGAACATTCCAACGCCAATTTCAAAATAAATACCGCATAACCCCTAAAGAGTTTCGCAGCGCAGCCAGGAAAGGCAAGTAATACCCATATTTATCTGTCGAAATAGGAGAATAATTCTTGTTTTGACACCAAGCTGCCCGTTTATACACTTCAACAAATGACCCATGTTCAAAATAGTTGGTCCTCAGCAAGAAGTAAAGTATCGCTTTTTACTGACGATTTGTCGCCTGCTTTCGCAGCCAGTGTATATATTTTTACGCCGATGTAAACAACAACAATATGTATAAACAAGAGATAAAAAAACATTTGATATGGATAAAAGCCGTCGTCGTTTCCGTAGAGACGCAATGCATTTCGTCTCCACAGATGCGCAAAAATTTCCATGCGGGAGAAAAAAAATTTCCATGCGGACAGAAATTTATTTCCATGCGCATGGAAATTTACGCGCATGCGCATAGAAATTTAGCCCTTGTCGCCACCCCCCGCTACGCCGTACAGTACGCAACCGAAGTGCGGGTTAGCATAGTACGCGGCATCTACATAATCGTTTGCGACAACAAGACAGTAAAAGTCTCAGTCAGATAGTTAATATAGTTCGTAGTAGATAGGTAACACCCTAAACAGTAAGAGCCGTCGGACAATAAGTCGAGCGGCTCTTTTCTTTTATTTCTTCGTTTTGTGGGCGTTTATTCGTCGGTTTTTTCCCCTTGCATAAGCAATAATTTTCCCTTTTCGGTGGTGAAGTATCGTTGCAGCGGGCTCGAAGGTTTGGTGGGGATTCGCATCGCAAGTAGGCCTGCTTCAAGAAGTGGACGGATGATGTTCTGGCGAAAGCGCGTTCGATTGGATTGCTGCACGAGACGCATCATGTCGGTTATTTGCATCGGCTTGATGCAGGCCGCGAGTATGTCTTCGGCTTTGTCGAGATATGAGATGTCGATAGCCGGACAAGCCTTTGATACTTTGGAGAAGTACATCGGCCATTCCGTAGCGCTATCCGTAGCTGCCTGCTTTGGAGCAGCAAAGGTTGCAACTGCTTTGCTGAGCCTGCGACCTCCGTAGGTCATAGAGAAAAAGAAGCATTCGTCGTTGCGGATTTCTATTTCGTAGTCTGTATCATAGTATGGAGCATACTGAAAGATATTGGCGCGTCCTGATCCGGCAGGGCCAGTCCATCCCATTGCGCGAAATACTTGTGCGATGAGCGGGTTCTTGGCTGTCGATTCGGGCATCTCGTTCGGATCGGCATTGTGAGGCTTTACGCGGGCGCCGTTTTCGGTGATGATTCGGTCGGAGAATATCAGCAGGCGCGACGGGTATCTGTATGTATATTCTTTGTGGATTAAGAAGTTGGAGAGAATCTCATCGAATATTTTTCCTCGCACATCCACTCTGCTGCCGTTATTGATGAGGCATTCGGGCATATTGCGCGATATAAACTTTTTCAGTCGCGGCCATGCTTCCATAAGGTTCGAGAAGATAATATCGCGATCGTCATACCGGCTTTCGAGATAATCGGAGGCGGGTCGAGAAAAGTCTTTGAAGGTGACATTGCGATATACGGCTTCAATGCGATGGATTGCCGGACTGTAATTCTGTATGGAGTCTTCTTTGCCGAACAGGAGTACGGCGGCTAGCGTGAATCCGTCTTTGCCGCTAACTAAATCGCGCCTGCGGAAACCTTCTTTGTGCAGGATTTCTTCGTTGCTTAACGATAGCCATGGATGGGCGGGATGTGCCTCCGCTATGGCTTGACGCATTGTCAGAAAGGCAGCTTCGTCGAGCTCCGACACTTTGAGGAATGGGCACACGATATTCTCCGACGACTCATTGCGCTTCCTCAAATAAAGATTCTCTACCAGGTGGTAGTTGTACGTAATGTCTACGGTTTCGTTGCCCATCTTATCATATACTTTCCCTTTGAACCTGTGCACATACGGGCTATCGGGAATATCAATGCATAGCACCATGCTATTATTTATTGCAACCGTTGCGAGCTTCAAATCGACGGCGGGCGAAATCTCTTTAGCTATGGCATGATGAAAGCGGCGAAGCATGTTGGCATGGAACATCTCTGCCACGCCAACAATCTTGCCGAAATCATGAACGCCTATGATAAGCTTGCCTCCGTATTTGTTGAGGAAGGCGCAAACGGATTGGAAGAAAGAATCCGTTAATTCGGTGGTACACTTGCTAAATTCAACGAACCGTGTTTCTCCTTGCTTTATTATCTGCTTTATATCCTTCTCATCCATATCAATGAGTATTGCTTTGTTTGTCTTTTTATGGTTTCCGAACGAGTTAAACTACGTGTTACAAATTTTGCGTTTAAAGATAGTGAAATAAATTGAAGGAGTGACAATCGGTCGGGGAGGCCTTTAAGTTCCTATCTTGAGAAAGAACGTCGCCATGGCTTGTCTTTCTTTCTCGATTTATTGTCGAATCTGTTCTTATCGAATCTTTCGTAAAAGGGAACGCTTGCCTCAGCTTTGCGCGGATCTTTGCCGTAGGGCTTTACAGACGGCTTTTTATCTTTCTTCTTCCTTGAGGTTTCATTGTATGGTTTTGATTTTTTCCATTCTTTCTTCTTGCGGGGCGGTTCTTCTTCGCTAACGGTTTGGATTTGTCCGGCCTCTTTGTAGTAGTTGATCATACGGTTAAATTCGAGCGATACCATTCGCTTTATGATGTCTTCCTTGTCGAGCCAGGCCAACTTGCGGAAGATGGAAGGCATGAGCGGAGCTATCTCGGCTTCGTCAACCTTCACTTTCTCAATCTTATCAACCAGGTTGAGGATTTGCTTCTCGCATATAGCTTTGCCGCCGGGTATCTCGCCTTTCTCGAACTTCTTGTTAAGCGTGGTTTCGATGCTGCGGATCTTGCTTTTCTCGCGGACGTGGCAGAGCGATATAGCGATGCCTGTTTTGCCGGCGCGTCCGGTGCGACCGCTGCGATGCGTGTATGATTCAACTTCGTCGGGCAATCCGTAGTTGATGATGTGTGTGAGATCGTCGACATCGAGACCGCGGGCGGCTACATCGGTGGCCACTAACAGCTGTATGTTGCGTATCCTGAACTTCTGCATCACGTTGTCGCGCTGAGCTTGGCTTAAATCCCCGTGAAGCGAATCGGCGTTATATCCGTCGTGCATCAGTTGGTCGGCAATCTCTTGCGTTTCCTTGCGCGTACGGCAAAAAACTATTCCATATATATTAGGATAATAATCCGCAATGCGTTTGAGGGCAAGATATTTGTCTTGGGCTCTCACCATATAATATATATGGCGTATGTTATTGTTCCCTTCGTTCCGCCTTCCTATCACTATCTCCTTGGGCTGTCGCATGTACTTTCGGGCGATGGCAGCTATTCCTTGCGGCATTGTTGCCGAGAAGAGCAGCATGTTTCGACCGGCAGGCACCGCGGCCAAAATCTCTTCTATGCTATCGGAGAATCCCATGTTGAGCATCTCGTCGGCTTCGTCGAGTATTACATTGCGAATAAGTCGCAAATCCACAGTCTTGCGATTCATGAGGTCGAGCAGTCGTCCGGGCGTTGCAACCACAATATGCACGCCTCGCTTCAAGGTTTTGATCTGGCTTTCTATGCTCGAGCCGCCATAAACAGGCAGCACAATCAGGGCGTCCATGTACTTGGAGTAGTCGTTCAGGTCGTCGGAAATCTGAAGGCAGAGCTCGCGTGTTGGGCAAAGGATAAGAGCCTGGGGCTGATTAGTTGCAATGTCGATGTTTTGCAGTATAGGCAGGCCAAAAGCGGCCGTTTTGCCGGTACCCGTTTGGGCAAGAGCTATGACATCGTTATCATCGCCCAGCAAAAAAGGTATGACCTCTTCCTGCACGGGCATCGGGGTTTCGAATCCCATTTCGCGGATTGCCTGTAAGATTGGCAAGGCAATTCCTAATTCTTCAAATGTTTTCAATATGATTATTATTTATGAGGAGGCACAAAAGTACGAAGAAACTAAGAGATTATGAAACTCTTGCTGTAAAGGAGGATGCCCGAACTTATTTATACTGCAAATTATCCTTCTGCGAATCTTTATTGCGGCGAGCCGGCCTAAAAAATAGTATACCGAGATTTCCGCAAGCCAATGCACGACCGTTTGCATCCCCGCCGGCAAATTCCTAAAGAATCCAACGTGTATATTCTCTGCGGAAAATTTCCGCAAGCTTTCTACATATAGGATTGGGCTTTGCAAGCCTTGTTCTTTATTTTAATTTTGCTGCGCCCCTTATTTTTACTCGCCCTGGCTTTCACGGTCATGTCGGCGAACCCAAAAATCATAATTCATAATTCACAAGTCATAATTCAAATGAAACGAGCTCTATTTATCGACAGAGACGGAACGCTGGTGACAGAACCGCCGGTTGATTTCCAAATCGACTCCCTCTCAAAGCTGGAGTTTTATCCTAAAGTGATTCGCAATCTGTATCTGCTGAGGCAGCGTCTGGACTTCGAGTTTGTTATGGTGAGCAATCAGGACGGACTTGGCACGGAGGCTTTCCCTGAAGAGACTTTTTATCCGCCCCATAATCTTATCCTCAAAACCTTGGCGGGCGAGGGCATTGTGTTCGACGATATTCTTATCGACCGATCTTTTCCTGCGGATAATTCGCCTTTTAGGAAGCCGCAAACGGGGATGCTGACGAAATACCTCTCTGGCGAGTACGATCTATCGGCTTCTTATGTCATTGGCGACCGGCATACCGACGTGCTGTTGGCGCAGAATCTGGGAGCCAAGGCGATCAGGCTTTGTCGTCCGGAGGATGCCACAGAAATGCAGCAGCCGCTCTTTATTAGCAATGATTGGGACGAAATTGCGCGCTTTATACTCGACAACGAACGCCGATCTGTGGTGCAACGAACAAGCCGCGAAACCGACATATTGATCGAGATCGGCCTCAACGGTAATGGTCAAACCAGCATTGATACCGGCCTCGGATTCTTCAATCATATTCTGGAGCAAATCGGGCGGCATGCAGGAATTGATATGAAGGTGAAGGTTGTTGGAGATCTTGAAGTCGACGAGCATCACACGATTGAAGACACGGCTCTGGCGCTGGGCGAGGCTCTGCTAAGGGCGCTGGGCGATAAGCGCGGCATCGAGCGATACGGCTTTTCATTGCCGATGGACGATTGCCTCTGCAGCGTGGCTATCGACCTGGGCGGAAGGCCGTGGCTAGTGTGGGACGCCGAGTTTCGCAGAGAGCGAATCGGCGACGTACCCACCGAGATGTTCCGCCACTTCTTCAAGAGCCTGAGCGATGCCTCCAGGATGAATCTGCACATACGAGCGGAGGGCGAGAACGAGCACCACAAGATCGAGGGCATCTTCAAGGCTTTCGCGCGAGCCCTCAAACAGGCCATAGCGCGAGATCCGCATCGCTTCGAACTTCCCTCCACTAAAGGGCTATTATGAAAATCATACATACATCCGACTGGCATCTGGGCCAAAGCTTTTACAGCTACGATCGGAAGGAAGAGCATCGACTCTTCCTTGCCTGGCTCCGCAATGAGCTATCGGCGGCGAAGGCGGATGCTCTGTTGATTGCAGGCGACGTGTTTGATAACCCAAATCCACCGGCCGAATCGCAGGCTATGTACTATCGCTTCCTGCGTGAAATAACGAGCGATAATCCGGAGCTGAACGTTGTCGTAATAGCCGGCAATCACGATTCGGCGGCCAGGCTCGAGGCTCCGGAGCCATTATTGGAGGGGATGCGAGTGCATGCCCGCGGGATTATTCGCCGCAAATCCGATGGAGAGATAGATCTTGAACGGCTCATCATACCCCTGATCTGCGATGGCGTAACCAAGGCTTGGTGCCTTGCCGTTCCTTATTTGCGGCAGGGCGATTATCCTCCGGCAAGCAATTATTCTGAGGGAGTAAGCAAGCTATATCGCGCATTGCTGGATGCTGTTCCTGACGCCAGCTTGCCGATCGTTGCCATGGGCCATTTGCAGTCGATGGGCGCTTGCATATCCGACAATGATAGCTCTGAGCGAAGCATTATCGGCGGCTTGGAATCAGTTTCATCGGATGCCTTCCCTTCAACTTTGGCATATACGGCTCTCGGGCATCTGCACAGACCCCAATCAGTGTCGGGGAGGGATAAGATTAGATATGCCGGAGCTCCGGTTCCGATGTCGTTTGCCGAGCGTAATAATCGCCGTGGCGTGGTATTAGTGGAGATAAGCGAGGGGATCAATGCGGAAACAAAGTTTGATTTCATAGACTTCAGTCCTCCGTCCGAACTTATATCTATACCAAGAAGCGATGAAGCGGGCTCGCTGCAAACGGTACTTGAAGAGTTGGCCAACCTTCCTGGTGGCGAGATAACATCTCTGTCGCCTTATATCGAGGTCAGGATTAAGCTTAGAGAGCCAGAGCCTGCGCTACGCTTTCGAATAGAGTCGGCTTTGGAAGGCAAATCGGTTCGGCTCGCAGGCATTGTGCCGGTATTTCCCTCTCAAGGGAAGAGCTCCGGAGGAGTATCCTTCGAGGAACTTCACAACATTAAACCCGTTGATATGGCTTTGGATGTATATCGTCAAACCTTCGGAGGCGAAGAGATGCCCCAAGCCATGCAAGAGCTATTACTAACTGCAATCAGAGAGGCCGATCGATGAAGATATTAGCAATAAGAGGCAAAAACCTGGCCTCCCTCGAAGGATTATTTGAGATAGATTTCAGCCGCGAACCGCTTGCCTCAGCGGGGATCTTCGCCATCACCGGCAGTACGGGCTCCGGCAAATCAACTCTGCTTGATGCGCTTTGCTTGGCGCTCTTCGGCAATACTCCAAGGATGAGTATGGCTGCCGAAAACAATGTCGTTATAGCTTATTCGAATAGCAAACCGATCAGCCAGCAGGATTGCCGAACATTGCTGCGGCGCGGCACAGCCGAGGGATATGCAGAGGTCGATTTCCTATCGCTCGACGGCATGAAGTATCGCTCAACCTGGTCGGTGCGCCGTGCTCGAGGAAAAGCCGACGGAGCGCTTATGAACCGAGAAATGCGGCTCCTGAATCTAACAACAGGCGAGGAAGTACAAGGACGTGCAGGCGATCTGCTGCAAAAGATATCGGAGCTAATCGGACTTAGCTTCGGACAGTTCACTCGCGCCGTACTCCTTGCCCAAGGCGACTTCGCAACATTCCTAAAGGCTAAACAAGCCGAGAAGGCCGAACTTCTCGAAAAGCTGACGGGCACAGAGGTATACTCGCGCATATCCATCATTATTCATCAAAAAACCAAAGAGGCAGAACTTGAATATGTCCGCATTAAAGAAAGGATACAAGGCATAGCTCTCATGTCTGACGAACAAACGACGGCCTGCCGAACGGAATGCGATTCGCAGACTGACGAATCCCGCAGAGCCAAAGAATCCGCTCGAATCGCTGAAACCAAGCTGAAATGGCTCAACGCTCGTAGCGCTCTCCTGAAGAATATAGAGCTTGCCGAACAGCAGTTGAAAGAAGTCGGCCGGCAAACAGAAGAGGCGGCCTCCCGTTTCGCTTTGATTCATCAAATAGATAGCGTGCAAGACTTAAGAGACAACTTCAATAGCTTCCGCGCCTTGTCGCGACAACTGGATTCGAGCAAAGCTGAGCTTATAATCGCCGAAAATGAATATGCAAAGCAAATCATCTTGCTCAAGGAGGCTAAGTCGGCTTGCGAAGGGCATGAGAAGGATAAACGCAAGATCGAGGAAGAGTGGGAGATGATTGAGCCGTCGTTGCGGCAGGCAGAAGCTCTCGACATCAGGATTGCAAATGCTGAGGCCAATCTGACGGAAGCTCGCAAGGAATCAAGTAGAGTTATGGCCGATAACATCCGCCTCGAGCAATCTAGCAAATCGCTGACGGATGAGATGGAGGCTGCTCGCAAACGGATCGCTAAAGCCGATGCTGATTTGGATTCATGCCGATCTTTCGAGCCCATTATTCCCCAAACCGATCTTATTCTCACATCAATCGCCGACTTGGAGGCAACGGCTCAGAAGCGCCTCGATTACCTCCGCAAACTTGAGGCGGCTAAAGCTGAGCTCCATCTTACGAAGGAAAAGCTGCACCGCTTGTCGTCGGGAACGATTACTTCGCCGGAGATAATGGCCATGCGGGCTGAGCTCGCCGACGGCCAAGCATGTCCGCTATGCGGCAGCCTGCATCATCCGGCAAAGCATGTCAGTCCCGAACAGATCATCGAATCAGAACGACTAAAGCAAGAACGCCTATCGCTTACTGCTGCCCTCGAATCAGGCAAAGATTCTGTTGCATCGCTAACGGCATCGGCAGAGAACTATTCAAACCGCTATGGAGAGCTCTGGGAGAAGGCCGAAAGCTTGCTGCATCCTCTGCCCAAATGGAAGGAGGCCATCGAACAAGGATCGCTGAGCTCGGCATTGAAAGCGGCGGCTGAGCAATGGACTGCATCCTCCCAACAAAAATCGAAAGCCCTGAGCATCCTTGAGCGCAACGCACCTCTGCTGCATAACGTCGAAGAATCATTGGCAGCCGGCATAGCTGTTCTTGCAGAGAAGCAACAAAAGGAGAGGGAGCTCACCGCCGATCGCGATCTCCTCGCAACCCAGCGAAAGGATCTGCTGCAAGGCATGAGGGTTGAGAACATAAAAACATCCTATTCATCCAAGCGCAAGGAGGCCGAACAAAAGATGCAGAAATCCACCGAGAGCTGCAGCAAGATTACATCCCAAACCGACCTCCTCCGCGGCTCCATCGAGCGATTAGAACAAAGCATAGCGGCCTGCCGACTCTTGCTCGCCGATGAAGACGCGGCAGTCAATCATTTGCTGGAATTAAGGGCAGATGGATTATCGCGCAGCGATCTGCAAGCTCTGCTATCGCATGACACTGCATGGGTGCAGCAGGAAAAAGCATCGCTCGCGGATATAGAGAAGCGTCGGACTATCGCCACTACCACCCTCGAAGAACGCAAGCGAATCCTCCGCCAGCATGAACTGGAGGAGCTCAAAGCATCCGATGAGGAATCAATCGACGGCTTATCCGAATATCTACGTGCAACTAACGCCCAAATAGATGCCGCCCGCAATCGCATTGCCGAGCTGGAGGCTACGCTCCGCCAGGAGACAGCAGCACGCGAACGTGTGGCCGCCTTCGCCGAAGAACTCGAATCCAAGCGTGCATTGCTGGAGAATTGGCAAAAACTTAACGATTTACTCGGTTCAGCCGGCGGATCAAAGTTTAAGGAGATAGCTCAAGGCTACACTCTCGACGCTCTGCTTGCTTATGCCAACAAACAACTGAAGGAACTCAATCGGCGCTACCTGCTTCAGCGCATACCTGGCACGCTCGCCCTGCAAGTCATCGACCTCGAAATGCTAGGTGAAGTCCGCACGGTGCATTCGCTGTCAGGCGGCGAATCCTTCTTGCTGGCTCTGGCATTAGCTCTGGGACTATCCTCGCTATCCTCCAAGCGTATGAAAATCGAATCGCTCTTTATCGACGAAGGATTCGGATCGCTCGACGCCGATTCGCTATCCATAGCCCTGCATGCTCTCGAAAATCTGCAAACTCAAGGACGCAAAATCGGTGTCATCTCACACATCGCCGAGATGAGCGCCAACATCGCCGTCCGAATACATGTCAAAAAAGTAGCCAATGGAAGGAGTGTGGTTGAATAAGGCCGAAACAACTGCGGGCTATACCTTATTTATAGCCCTTCTTCCAAAGCGTCAGCACATGTTTAGCCGTTGTACGGAGTTGCGGCGCCCATTCCTTGTCATCCCACGTTTGCAGAACCTTTACGGCCTCGTTGGCATAACGAACCGAAAGCTTTTTGTCGCGAATATGCATAGTATAGAATGAGGCCATTGCAACTAAGGTTTGAGCCAAATCCTTAGTCCAAATCTTAGGGAACCTCGTCGCCAAACTTCTGTACGCCTTCAAAGTTTCAACGAAAAATGGCTCCGCTTTTCGATATTCACGGTTTTCCATGTACGAATACGAGATGAGACTTAGGCATATTCCCAAATTACTATCGTACTCCTCCGAATCAAACTTCACCAGCTCTTTGTATATATCCATAGCCTCCAGATAATGCTTTTGAGCCTCGGCATAGATGCTTCGTTCCTTGTAGTGACCACCGATATGCATTAAAACCTCTGCGAGTTCGGGCAGATATTTCTTGGGCAGCTCTCGTTTTGGTTCTTTCTCCAGCAAATCGGTATACATAGCAATCGCATTCTTGTAGTACTCCTCCGCATGAGCGTAGGCCTTTTGTTCGTTGTTAACGTTGCCGAGCGCGTCGTATAGCTTGGCGATAGCCGGATTATGCTCGTCTCCATCGTTTTTAGCCAGCTTTGCATATCCCTTCAGAGCCTCATTAAAACATTCTTTCGCCATACGATATTCTTTGTACTTATAATGCAAGTCGCCCAGATCCTTAAGGTTGGCAAGGAAATTAGGGGTATACTGAGGAAGCTGCGCAAGCATTTTTCGTTTCATTTCCAGCGATTCCTTAAAAGCAGCTGCCGCTTCGGGATAATTTTTCGCGTCGGCTGCCATTCTACCGATATGAGTGAGTATACCGGCCCGATCCAAGTAAGATATATCCAATTGCAGGGCTCGATTAAAATATAGCAAGGCTTTATCCGATTGATTCGAGCAAAAGTAGAATCTTGCCGTGTAGTAACAATTTTCGTAGGAAGGGTTGGTTTCAACGGCCTTCGTATAGTATTCGTCGGCAGCCAAATTTAGGTGTTTAAACTCCGCAATCTGTGCTTTGAGTATATAAGCAGCGGCGTCTCCGCCATTTTTCTGCATCTTTTCATCGCTAAGAAGCTCGTATGCTTCATCAACCTTGCTCTCCAAAATCATACTTATGGCCTCCATAAATAAGTCGGATTTAGCGTTATCATTTCCTGCATAAACAAGGATGCGTTTGAAAATATCCCGACAAAAAGCCAGGTGATGCTCAATGTCTTCCAGTATGAAAGTAGCCTCTCTGCGAGCCCGTCCAACCACTTTAGGGATTGCCAGATATTCAATCAGCTCCGCTCTCCTCTTAACTTCATACTCTGCAAATACCGATAGGAACTGTTGCATCGCCTCTTCGATATTTTTGCCGGTTTCGTTCATGTTTATTTCTTCCATTTTGAATATATTATTAGTCATTATCGTCATCGTTTGTCAGTGCGCCCATAAGGCTTGCCGGATATGGTTGCTATCTTATAATTCACCCGCAAGATACATATTCCGGCGCACAATCCTATAATCATTGCTGCCCAATATCCGGCACGGGATTTTTATTTGCCGTTTATGCCCCTCAAGCGGTTCATTGCCATTGCAACACAAATCCGCCCTCATGATTTGTTCCGTACCGAAAATAACTATCATCTTCCTCAAAGATTTTTTGCCGAAATAAATACAACGATTTATTTTCCGAGAAAATAATTGCCGAATCCCATTTAAACATTTATTTCTCGTCCAACATTTGCTGGACGCCATTTAAAGAGTGATTTGGCGTCCAGCAACTTTTTGAGTCCATGTAACAGTGTATTTCGCTTTCAGCATATTTTTTTTCGGTATGAATAAATATTTTTTTTGGAGATAAAACATTTGCGAAAATTAAAACGACGTTTATTTCTCGAAAAAAAATCTGCTGAAAGCCGGCAAAAAGTGTTTTTTTCGTCCAAAATCTGCTGGACGCCGATAACAAGTGTTTTTTCCTTCAAAAAAAATGCTGGATGGAAAACACACTTGTTTTTTTCCCAAAATCAAATGCTGGATGGAAAAATCAAACGTTATTTCCATCCAGCATTTGCAGGGAAGAAAAAACAAGTGTTTTTTTCGCCAAAAAAATTGCTGGACGGAAATAAATAGTCTTATCGGCGTCCAGCAAATTTTTGGCCCAAAAAACGAGTGTTTTTCTCGCACAGCATTTTTTTTGACCGCTTCATGATATTGATATCTCGGAAAAATATTTTTTCGGCTACAAAAAAATGTTTTAATATTCGAGAACGAGATTTTTTGCGCTTATTTCAGGCTTCATTATCAACGGATAAAAGTCGTGGCGAGAGTTATGGAGCGGGTTCGCTGAGCATCCGTATGTAGCCTTCTTGCCGTAAGTGATTGATGAAAATGGAGATTTGCAGCTCGTATTTATCATCTCCATCGAAGTGCGAGGCGAGAGATTCGACGATGTCGTAAACGGTTCGGCGTCCGTCGATTTTTTGCCAAACGGCCGAGCCGTGATCGTCGAGCCTCACGCGAATAAGTGGCGATCGATTGCGCGGAACAAGGTATTTCTGCATCCACTTGTTGCGAAACCGTGGGAATACGATTATGCATCGGTTTCCCATGGTTTCGGTTTGTACGTGTGGGGCTATCTGCGGGAATAGGTACAATTGATCGAGCAATCCGGGTTGTTTCATTCGGTTTTTCCCTTTTTAAGCGGTATGCTGACCAGGAAGTATGCCATGAGCGCCATGATAAGTATGCCTGGGATGTAGGATGGATTCGATATGTTTAGAATCTTGTGCATGTACTTATCGAACATTGCGAGCGTGGCCGAGACTAGTCCGAGGAGCGCCTCGCCGGCTATCAGTCCGGATGCGATGAGTACGCCGGTATTTTCAACGGCAGCCAGCTGTGCGCCTTGGTATTTTCGTCGCGCCACGTAGATATCGAGAATGCCTTTGATTAGTCCGCCCACGAATATTGCGCAAACGGTGTTGAAGGGTAGATACATTCCGACGAATATGAGCATTGGGCTTTTGATTCCTGCGAGGATGAAAGCAAATCCGAGGATCATTCCTGCGATGATTAATCCCCATGTCATTTCTCCGCCTATGATTCCTTGCGATAGAGTGGCCATCAGGGCGGCTTGTGGGGCTGGGAGGTTTTTGCTTCCGAATCCGCCGCTGTAATTGTTGGCATTACCGGCGTTGATGTCACCTTGGTTCAGAATGATGAGGACTCCGAACATGACGAAGGCGGATAGGAGTACCCCAATGAGATCGCCGGTTTGCATCTTCCATGGGGTTCCGCCGAGCAGGTGTCCAGCCTTTAAGTCTTGGAACATTTCTCCGGCAACGGCGGCTGCAACGCAAACTATGGCTGCTACTCCGAGTACGGCAGCTACGCCTCCTGTATTGGCGTTCACGCCGCATGCAACGAGGATGAGGGCTGTAACTACCAGCGCGGTTAATGTTAGTCCGCTAATCGGGTTGTTGCTGGAGCCGATCAATCCTACGAGGTATCCTGATACTGCGGCAAAGAAGAATGCAAGTACGACCATGACGGTGGATGCGATGATTGCCACGAATACGGATGTGTGGAAGATAAAGAAGGTAACGGCGAAGGTGAGAGCAGCTGCGGCGCCTATTCCGACGAGTACCCATACTGTGGGCAAGTCCTTCTCAGTTCGCTCAACGTTATCGCCGCCGCTTTGGGTTGCTCGCTTTAAATCTTTAACCGATCGTCGCAATCCGGCAGTGAGGTTCTCACGCATACGATATAATGTGAAGCAGGCGGCTACCAGCATACCTCCGATAGCTACCATGCGAACGATCTGTTTCCATACCACGTCGGCGGCATGCGTCCAGGCATCAGAGGAAGCGGCGGTGAGTCCGTTAGCTATATTAGCAGGCAAAGCGTCGACGAATCCCGCTCCGAGCATCATGAGTAAGACAGGCACCATGAGGCCCCATGCCATCACTGATCCACTGAAGTTGAGCGCTGCCAGTCGCGGTCCGATGATGTATCCAACGCCGAAATAAGCAGGAGCGATTGCCGGGCCAGCAGCGAGGAATCCACCTTCAATAGCTTTTCCTCCGGCAAACTTAGCCGTTGTAGTTTTGAAAAATGCAGCCCATTCGGTAGCGTAAAGTCGGAGAGCTCCTCCGAGTTGAATCAAAGCTCCGACGATCATGGCCGAGAACAGATATTTGGAGCCTCCCGATCCGCTTTGTCCGGTTTTATGAATCTCCGCAGCGGCGAGGCTTTCAGGGAAAGGCAAGTCACGATCTTCAACCATCACTCTCCTGAGTAGAGCTACGAAAAGAATGCCCAGGGTTCCGCCGGCAAGTAAAATCAGCGATGCGGTAAGGTATGAGCTCAAGGAGTTGAATGAATCAGTCCATATTCCGGCGATATAGAAAGCCGGCAGAGTGAAGATGGCTCCTGCGGCAACAGATTCGCCGATGGAGCCCACGGTTCGCGTAAAATTCTCTTCGAGAATACTTCCCTTAAAGAATCTCAGAACAGCCATGCCAATTACGGCAGCCGGATAAGTAGCGGCAATGGTCATTCCCGCTTTTAATCCCAGATAAGCATTTGCAGCTCCCAGCACAATAGCCAGGAGCAATCCGGTAAGCAGAGCTCGGAGCGTGAACTCTTTCATGCTAGTTTGACCGGATACGAAGGGGGTTGTTTTCTTCTTGTCTTCCATAAAAATATTATGCGTTTGTGTTGATTAATATGCCATCGTCATCATCTTTTGTTAGGTCAACGCTCTCATCGCCGGCTCCTTTGTCGAAGTATTGTTTGCGCAAGGGGTTGGCCGTAGCTTCAATGAAGCTTATTCGGTTTCGATAAATGTCGATTGCAGTATAAATAGCTTTCAAGAAAGAGTCAATGGAGGCCAAATTGCGTCCGGCGATATCGTATGCGGCTCCATGAGCAGGAGTAGTATGCACGGCGGATAGTCCGGCAGTGTAGGCAATTCCTCGGTCGAGTCCGATAGTTTTGAAGGCGGTCATTCCCTGCTCATAGTACATAGCCATTATGCCATCGAATTTCTCATACATGTTCGATCCGAAAAGAGTATCTGCCGAATATGGGCCGAAGCAGAGGAGGTTTCGCTTGGTAGCTTCCTCAATAGCGGGCATCAAAACCGCCTGCTCTTCGCTGTCTTTCACTCCGCGCCCCGACTTAGGGTTGAAGGATAATACAGCGATGCGCGGCTTGACAATCCGGAAGTCTTGCTGGAGAGATTTCTCAAACAGCAGCAATCTGTCAAGCACATTAGTCAGACTAACATGCAAGAACACATCCGAGAGCGGAATAGATTCGCTAAGCAGCGCCACTTTCATTGCATCCGACACAAGTATAGTCATAGGCTTAGTTCCGGCTTTGAGGCGCTGCCCTAGGTATTCAGTATGCTTCGGATAAAGTCCGTCGCCTGTTATTCGACTGCTTACCGGACTTGTCACCAGCGCATGTGTAGCTCCACGCTTCAAATCATCCACAGCAGCCTCCAGCGAACGCACAGCAGCTTCGGCGGCGATATAGGAAGGCTTGGAGAGCTCCACCTTTATCTCATCGCTTATGCAATTAATCATGTTAACGCGATTACTTGCAGCGTCCTCAGCCTGGCTGATGTTACTCATGTTGAGCGCAGGAATCTCAAGCGCCTTGCGGTGATATGCCGCAATCTTGGATGATCCGTACACAACCGGCGTGCATAGCTCCATCAAACGCGCGTCGGCGAAGGCTTTCAGGATTAACTCGTATCCGATGCCGTTAATATCGCCGTGCGTAAATCCTATCTTCAAATTATTATCGTCCATTATTATTACAATTTACTAATGTCCTTGTATGGTTCCTCAACAGGCAGGTCAAGCTCATCGGGGAGGCGCAATGTGTAGAGGGCAGCCTCGAGCTTGCGGATAAAGTTGCGCTTATGAGTTTCGGGCGCATAAACGAAGCCTTCGGCTACAATCACTCGATTGTTAGCCGAATCCAGCCTAGCTACACTCACGAATGGTCCTCCCATTGCATCGCCAACCATCCTCCATAGCCCCCGCATCAGTCCGCAATACTTACCGCGCAGAGCGATCGCCTCATACTCCGGCTCAATCATTTTTTCGGTAGTCATATACGAATCCGGCCTGCCGCCCGGCAGATTGATTTGCAACACCGAATCTCGCTTAGCCATCAGATACTCCATCGTGAAAGTATTAGTATCAGTATACGGAAATGTATAAACGATGACGTCCGACCGCCCTTTCTTTCCATCATCCGACACCCAGAAAAAGTCCTTCCCTTTCCCTCTTCCCGTTGCCTTCATCTCATACGGAAGGCAAAGCTTAATGTTGAAGAGTCGCGAAAGGCTATCCATAGGAGCAGTACCCGGAGCCAATCCCAGCAGCAGCGTCGCTCGATTCATCTCAACCATAGAGAAGAACTTCGAAATCTTCCTGCTATCCTTGCTGAAAAAATCCATCACGCTCTGACGATCGGGAGCGTTCATCTTGAGCGTCATCTGCCCCTTAGCCCATGCATCGCGCTCATACTGCAAAGCCATCTGCGTGAACATCGTGGGATCTATATTGATAATAAAAACATTCCGAACATGTTTCAATAGCGTCCCAAACCGACCAGAATCGGCAAACATAACTCTGAATGCAGGCTCCGGCTGAGGCAGCATTGGGATATCCGATTCGAGATCAGCCCTGATGAGACGGCCCATTTCGCCCTCCCATTCGGCCCGATTAACCGACACAACGATTTCGTAAGGAGTTCCCGTCGCCTGCGTTTGCAAAGGCGACGAGCTGCAAGCCGCCATTAAGACGGCGCAGAATAAACAAATAAACATCAAACAGGATGAAGCTTTCATAATAATCAAGATTTAAAATTTTACGAGCACAAATATAAGGCAAGCTACCAATAATCCAAATCGCCAGCAAC
>JAITHO010000050.1 GCA_031279915.1 Tannerellaceae bacterium | reverse complement strand
CGACATATTCCTTCTGTAGCCCGAGTATTTGTTCGAAATGCAAAGTCCGGACAAACTTGGGCGGCTCGTACAAAGCAAAAAAATAGCCTTCAGGAATTTGTCCGCAAAGGCTGAATTATTAATAAGGAGAGGTTGATAACTTAGGGGTCGGCTGGCCGAAATATCAAACGTGGGGGGGTAAAAATGTAAAAAACCTCTGCCATTTGGGCGGCGGGGATGTTCTTTATTTCTGTATGGTATGTAACTGTTTGAAATTTCATGCTATTAGATTTTTTTACCAGGGCAAAGATAAATATTATTTTGATTCTCCAACTTTTTAGATTCTTTTTTTTCGAATATCGAACAAAATATCATCTCAGCATACGCCAGACTATCTTTTTGCTCCATTAATGTTTCTATCATCGCTCCGCTCTTTTTGATAATAATGCAATGCAGGATGTGGCTTGGGGGGCATCTGAAGCAAGGGTTATTGGATACATAAGGATCTTGGAAACACTTTAGAGGCGGTAAGCTTGGAACTTACGACTTGCATCGCCGCTACATTATATATATGTGCGAATGGGCTATTTGGATTTGGCGCAATCAAATTATCTCATATATTTGCGGATAACTTCAAATGAAAATAGTATACCGAGAAAAACATGGAACGACTTATTTTAGGACACAGCATGGCGCTGCGATTTCTCCGCAACGACGAACACATCAAATTTTACGATTTACTAAGTGAAGATCAAGCTAAAAATATTGTTAGCATTCTTCTATTGCGCGCTCCGTTTGAACTCGTTAGGAACTTGATGGAGGAAGAGCGGGAGATTAACAGGAGAGAAAAACGTACGGTTAAAACTAAAAAGATTAAGGAGGCGGCTCAGAGACGTTTGCGGGCGATGCTCCACATCAAGCTCCTCGCGGAGGCGCATCTATACGGAACCGACTTGCATGCGCAACAAGCTGCCTCTGCCATCAGATCTAATGTTATCGGAAAGCATAGGGCTATCCTCAAGAATAAGCTCGAGGAGCAGACGCGGCAGTGCGAGATGATTATTGCCGATTTACGATCGCCTGCTTATGCGCAGGCTGTGCAGGCGTTGAATCTGGCTCCGGCGCTGAGCGAGCTTGTTGCCTCGCATGATAGCTTCAATGATTTGTATGCGGCGATTAAGAAGACGGTCAAAAACAAGGGCATTGCGAACATTCGATTGGTGAGGGGGGAGCTCGATGTGGCCTTTACTAAACTTACGGATACCATTGATATGCTATACAAGATCAACGAGATGGGATCGCGGGAGGCTGTGCTGCAATCTCGGCTTGCAACTATTATCAATGCCATTAACGACCATATTTTCAGGGCGGCGACAAAGCTCTCGAAGCGCGGTTTGAGGTATGGCAAGCTGCCTTCCGAGCCGGTTCCTCTGCCGCTGAGTGCTGTTTCGGCTTCGCATAAGACGCAGGAATGAAGACGCTCATCTCGCTTCCGCCTAATCCTGCAGCCTGCTTCGAGGAACTTGAAGGCCTTGCGGAGAACAACTTCTATTGCGACGCCGATCCTCCAGGATACCTTGGATCGGGAGGCGGAGCCGTTTGGCTGCTGGAGGGATGTCACGGGCGAGAATCAGACGACAGCTTTGAGCGATGGCTCTCGGTTGAGAAGCGCATCATCATCCATGCCGGAGGGCAGAGCCGTCGACTGCCTGCTTATGCGCCTTCGGGTAAGATATTGACGCCCGTTCCGGTGTTTCGCTGGGAGCGCGGACAGCGTTTGAACCAAGATCTGCTTTCGCTGCAGCTTCCTCTCTACAAAGATATTATGGAGAAGGCGCCGGAGGGCTATCATACTTTGATTGCGAGCGGCGACGTTTATATCCGCCTTGCCGGAGCTCTGCCGAATATGCCGGAGGCCGACGTGCTTTGCTTGGCGCTCTGGAGCGACTCTATTACGGCCGGACGGCACGGCGTTTTTCTGCTCTCGCGCAATAAGCCGTCGGAGCTGGATTATATGCTTCAGAAACCTTCGCTCGAAGAGTTGGGAGGATTGACGCGAACGCATTTCTATCTGATGGACATTGGTGTATGGCTACTTAGCGACCGTGCCGTAAGGGCCCTGCGCGAGCGATCGCATGCCGACGGAACCCTGCGATACGACCTTTACGCCGAGTTTGGAGGCGCTTTGGGAACGCACCCACGGATTGCCGACAAAGCTATCAACTCGCTATCGGTAAAGATTGTGCCACTTACTAACGCCGAGTTCTATCACTTCGGAACCGGACGCGAGCTTATCTCATCAACTATGGCCATACAGAACGTAGTGCGCGACCAGCGAGCTATCATGCATCGCTACATTAAGCCGCACCCTGCGATGTTCGTTCAGAACGCTTTGGTGGAGGCCCCTCTGCAGTCGGCCAACTATAATCTATGGATTGAGAACAGCTATCTGGGCCCGCGCTGGAATCTGTCTGACCACCATATCATCACGGGCGTGCCCCAGAACGATTGGGAGATGGATTTGCCGTCGGGAATTTGTGTTGACGTGGCGCCTGTGGGCGATGCAGGATGGGCAGCCCGTCCGTACGGTTTTGACGACAGCTTCGCCGCTTATGCAAGGAATGGCAACCACCGTTTCATGGGCAAGCCTTTGCGTTCGTGGTTGAAGGAGAGAAAAGTTGCAGTCGAAGATTTCGACGGGGATATGCAAAACGCACGCCTTTTTCCGATCTGCAGCTCTACCAACGAGCTGGGATTGGCGCTTAGGTGGATGATTAACCAGCCCGATATGGACGACGGACGCAAAGCATGGGAGAGCGCCCGCAAGTTATCGGCCACAGATATTATGCACCAATGTAACCTACCGCGGCTATTCGACCAACGCCGACGCTACCGCAGGCTCAATTTGCCGGCCCTCGCTTTGAATCACGACAAGAGCATCTTTTACCAAATCGACCTCAACCATGTCGCCCGCGAGTACGCCGAGGCCCAACTGCCGCCGCCCGCATTGCTGCCCGACGACGCCCCCGTGATGAAGCAAATCCACAACCGTATGCTCAGAGCCTTAACAATGCGCCTGAGCGGATGCGACTACGCCAGCGAAGAGCGCGCAGCCTTCGAATCGCTTTGCAACGGAATGCTTGCCGGAATGACCGCCCCGCGCGAGCAACCACGGCTATGCATGTACGCCGACCAAATTGTATGGGCGCGAAGCCCCGTTCGCATAGATCTCGCCGGAGGATGGACCGATACGCCGCCATATTGCCTATACGAAGGAGGCAACGTTGTCAACATGGCCGTAGAGCTCAACGAACAGCCTCCGCTACAAGTGTATATCAAGCCATCCGCCCATCCCTACATAACCCTACGATCAATCGACCTGGGCGCAACAGAGCAGATACGAAGCTACGAGGAGCTTACGCACTTTAGCAAAGTCGGTTCGCCCTTTTCCATCCCGCGCGCGGCATTGGCGCTGGCCGGATTTGCCCCCGCATTTGCACAAAAGCGATACCCCTCGCTCAGCGATCAGCTAAAGGAGTTCGGCAGCGGTTTAGAGTTAACGCTATTATCCGCCGTACCTGCCGGATCAGGCCTCGGCACAAGCTCAATACTCGCTGCAACCACACTCGCAGCCCTTTCCGACTGTTGCGGATTATCGTGGGATAAGAACGAAATAGGCAACCGAACCCTTATTCTCGAGCAGTTGCTAACCACCGGAGGCGGATGGCAAGACCAATTCGGAGGCCTTTTGCACGGGCTCAAACTCCTGCAAACAACCGACGGATTCCAGCAAAGCCCCCTTGTAAGATGGCTTCCGCACTCTATCTTCACCGACCCCGCTTACCGCTCGTGTCACCTTCTGTACTACACCGGATTAACACGAACAGCAAAGGAAATACTTGCCGAAATAGTGCGAGGCATGTTTCTCAACTCATCCGCAACTTTGCGAATACTTGGAAGCATGAAGCGACATGCGCTCGACATGTTCGACGCCATACAGCAAGGTGATTTTGAGCGCTATGGCCGCCTCGTTTTGCAAACCTGGCAGCAAAATAAAGCCCTCGACGCCGGAGTCAATCCCCCAGCCATCGAACGCCTCATCCAAAGCATCGCCAAATATGCGCACGGCTACAAACTCCCAGGCGCCGGCGGAGGCGGATTCCTCTACATCGTTGCCAAAGATCCCGAAGCAGCAGGACAAATCCAACGCATCCTTGCATCCAATTCAACGCAACCCAATGCCCGCTTCGTTGAGATGAGCCTCTCAAGCGTAGGCCTCCAAGTAAGCAGAAGCTAACAACAAAGCCTTCAGCGATTTTTACATATATAGGCCACATTATCCAACAAGGCCGCGAGCCCGCCTTCCCAAATCTCTCGCCCCCATCTCCGCCCATTACCAAAAAAATAAGCCCCCTTTTTCAAGCAAAAATTGCGCCTATATATATATAATGTATATTTGTAGGGGAATCTATCCCCCAAACTATGGAAAAACACACGAAAACAATGCCGCAAAAACACACAAGCTCTTACACAATCATAGACAAACTGCGGACATAAATCTCCCTACTTATTCGCATACATCTCCCTGCTTAGGCAAATAAATCTACATACTTATCCGCATAAAGGCGGCAGTACCGCCGCATAAATCTACCTACTTATGCGAATAACTTTCGAGCCTTTGTTGAATAAATCTACATACTTACGCGTATAAATGCACGCGCCTTGCCGCATACATCGATGTACGTATCTGCATAAATTCATAAGCATGCATATATAAGTTTGAAACAGATGGCGTACGGCTATGCAATAGCAGTAGTATATATCCAGCCGCAAGCTTGCAAACAGCTAAAAACAAGGCCAAACAGAGCTCAGCATGAACGAACATCTCCCTCAAAACCCATTCGCAAAAAAATAAATAAGGAATCGTATTGCAACAAACAAAGTATATGCTATCTTTGCACCCAGTTTGAAATCTTAAAATCAATACTCAGAATGATTATTGCGCTCATACTCACCGGCCTTTTCGTACTGCTCATACTTCTTTGGGTAATAATGACAGGAAATGCTTTCATAGCCAAGAACACTCGCGTGCAACAAACCGAAAGCAGCATCTTCGTAATGTTGAAACAACGCAACGACATGATACCGAATCTCGTAGCAAGCGTTCAAACATATATGGGCCACGAGAGCGCCACGCTTACGAAGATAGCCGAACTGCGATCCCTCTATCAGCAAGCCGCATCGCAACAGGAGCAAATGGAAATTGGCGCCCAGCTCTCAAAAAGCCTGGCAGAGGTGAAAGTAGCCGTCGAAGCCTATCCGGAGCTAAAAGCCAACGCACACTTCAAAACGCTAAACGCTTCGATCGAAGAGATGGAATACCAGTTGCAAGCAGCTCGACGCACATTCAACGCCGCCATCGCCGATTACAATAATTTCGTGCTAATGTTTCCCTCGAGCATCATCGCCGCAATGAAAAAGTATAGCCCCCGCGAGCTCATAACTATACCCGAAAGCGAACATACTAACGTCAACGTGAGCGCATTATTCCGCAGCTAATGTATAATCAATAATAAATATTAGGAGAATGAAACAGACATTTGTTTACGAAGAAAAATTCGCCTTTAGCACATTTTATCCAGCCCTTGTGTTCATCGCGCTAACAATCTTGTTCGCCCTATTTAAGTATGGGCTCGCAATCAAGAACCTAACGTTACTGAGCTATCCTACAAGCGTGTACGTTTTTGCCGTATGCGCATTGGGCTGCACGGCCTACGCTTTTCTGAAATATAAGCGAGCAAAGGAATCGCGGCAGAACCCCAGTCCCATCGAAGCCGACGAACAGTCGTTCTCGTTTGCGATAGCAAAGGGCCGCGTGAGCGTTAACTATGTCGACGTGAAGGAGCTATGGCATAAAAACGAGACGGATGAGGAGCAGATCGTTATTTACACAATGGGCAACGATCGCTACCAATTTACCTCCGAACGCTTCGCCTCAAAGGAAGCATTTGCTCAGTTTGAGGAGATATTAGTTGAACGATGTACCAACATCGTCAACCGTTAGCGCGCGCCAAAAGCTGAAGCATGAATCGCGCAGAGATCGACGAGCTTCAGCGCGAGCTTAGCAATACGCTCAGCCGCACGGCCCTAAGTAGGAAGCGGCTCAATCTTGCGCGTGCAATTTGCTATGGAGGCGCGCTCATCTGGTTCGCCGCCATTATTCTGTTGCAGGTATATCTGTATGGCGGCGGCGATGTATCCTTTCTCTACACCATCGACCCCGAAGCCTCCTTTTTTGAGAGATACAAGGCGCTAATATTTGTCGCTCCCCTCTTCATTCTCATACTAATAGGAGGCGTTGGGCTCGGCATCTTTTACAACAAATTTGATGAAGAGGAGCGGATAATTGTGCGTCGCGTGGTAAGGAAGCTTTTCCCCGAAGCCAGCCTTAGCCTCGAGCCTTTCGAACTTCCCGCGAGCCTGATGGAACGCAGCAATTTCTTTGGTTGCATCCGCCGCCAAGAGCTTTCGGGATATTCCTTAGGCAGCATACGTTTTGAAACCGATGCAAGGGCGATAATCTTTCGAGACATAATCGTCAATTTCGGAAAAAGCAGGCGCATCCTTGCGCAAAGCGGCGTAGGCAGCATTGTCATTATACTGAAAATGATGCTAAAAGGGTTGTTCGGCAATCGGATAGAGAACGCAGCCGCCGATTTCAGGGGCCTATTTGCCGATGCCAAACTTGAGCGATCAGTGAGCGCAAGCGTTGTGATCCTTCCCGACGCCCTCGAACGGCGCCTCGACTACCTTGCCGCAGCCATCCAATCGCTTAGGAACGTGAACGGGAATAAGCTCGTAAAGCTCGAAGATCCGGAGTTCGAGCGGCGCTTCGCCGTTTATGCCGACGATGAGATAGCCGCCCGATACATCCTTACCCCCGCAATGATGCAGCGCATCACCGAGTTGCACGATCGGTTCCGAAGGGAAGTAATGCTCAGCTTCAGCGGCGACAAATTTTATTTCGCAACGTCGATGCCCGGCGGATTCCTCACTCTCGGACAATCTCGACAAGCTTCCGGCGAATCCCTCGCCAACTTGTACGAAAACATCAACGCGGCGCGCAGCATCTTGGGCGACCTAAAGCTCAGGTGATATATATATAATGTAAGGGAACGCAATATGGTACGCAAATTTCCCGAAGATCTGTTTGAATATTATGCCGATAAGCCGGCGCAATTCGTTTACCGCTCCACCCCTCGCCGGCGCATAATTTATGGAGCAATTGCCGTAATAGGCGGAATGATCTTTCTCTTCGGCAGAGGCATTCTCTTCCCAAACGTGGTACGAATCATTGCATTAGTGGGCATGATATACGCCGTCTATATGCTCGTTTACGGCGGTCGAAGCTGGTACAATCTTACCAGCGGACAGCGAATAATCCCGATAGCCGTCAAACATTTTGCCCGTCCGATGAAAAGCATGCCCGAAGGCGGAGAAGAAGATCAGCGCATACATAACATGTTTGCTCTCAACGACTGGGCCGCACTTGCATCCGAACCGTCTGAAAAAGGCAATCCTATGCGCTTGTCAATACACGAAGACGCAGTCGGACGAATTTTCTACCTTCAGCTCTCCCGTTTGCATGAGTACGAACGTCAAGCCGTAGGCGTAAGCGACGTAAAGATCGTAAGCGCGCAAGAATACACGCTAAACCACAGCGTAATCAAAAGCATCAAATCGACGTAAAATTCAATATTAACCCTCATTTTTTTAACAACATAAGATGACAACACAATTCCCAGAGAGCCTCTACGATTACTACAGAAGCAAACCCGATCAATTCGAAGAGCGCACAAACACGACTAAGCGAGCAATTCACTACGGCATAGCCGGCATCGGTCTTCTGCTCGTTATTTTTCCCGGACTGCTTCCCATCGCGCCATCCTTAATCATACGAATCGTCGCCGCGATAGCAATTATTTACGGCGCATTCGTAGCCTTTTTAGGCGGCGTCGGCTTTTATAGCAAATCCAGCGGAGGAGAGATCAAACACTTGGCGGTAAAGAAGTTCGCCACTCCTCAGCGCGGAACCATCCCCGGCGGCCTCGATGACCAGAAAGTCATGAACATGTTCGCAAATAATGATTGGGAAGGACTCGCCTCCGAGCCCGAAGCAGACGATCGCCCTCTGCAACTATTCATAGACGAAGATGCCTCAGGGCAGACCTTCTATCTCATGCTCCGTCGCTATTTCTCCTCATCCGAGTTTCGCGGAGTTGCCAACCCAAAAGTCATAAGCGGAGCCGATTACGCAAAATATTTCGACCTCATCAAAAGCATCAAGTCAACCTGATTCGGCATCCTTTACTTAGAGCGAGCCTGGCAAACGACAAGATACTCTTAAGCTCTTCAACATTTTCGGAGCCCCCAGCAATATAGAGGGCTCCGTTTTTTTAGCAGGAAGCCATTAATAATGATGGCAGAGCCGCGCAGGCGAAACAGAGCTGTCGCAATATTGGCGGCTCCGTCTTGGCGAAACATGGCTAGCAATAATTTAGACGCTTCCGCCATGGCGAAACGGAGGCATCAACAATGTCGGCTCCCCCTGCAATAGCGAAACGGAGCTATCAACAATGTTGACAGCTCCGCCTCTAATCCTTCGCCTGTTGCAATGCGCAGTCAGGCAATATATTTTGGAAAGGCCGTTAATCAGTCGGCAATCTCGCCTATGAGAGTCGCCGAAGTAGCATCGCAGATCCTTACATTAATATATTGTCCGATGCGAGCCGAGCCTTTGTCGAACACGACCGTCTTGTTGCCCGAAGTTCGTCCGGCCATCTGATGTCGTGAGCGGCGTGAGAAACCTTCGACGAGAAGTTCGACAGTTGATCCTACGTCGCGGCGGTTGCTTTCCTCCGAAAGGCAGTTCTGGAGGCTAATCATGCTTTGAAGCCGACGTACTTTCTCATCCTCGGGCACGTCGTCGGGTAGGCGCTTCGCCGCATAAGTGCCTGGACGTTCGGAATACTTGAACATGAAAGCCGCATCGAAACGCGAGCGCCGCATGAGGTCAAGAGTAGCCTCAAAATCCTCCAAAGTCTCAGAATGGAAGCCGCAAAAGAGGTCAGTGCTGATGGTACAGTTCGGCAGCAGCCGTCGGATATCGTCAACGATTCGCAAGTACCATTCTCGAGAGTATCCGCGATTCATCAGCTTAAGGATTCGATCGCTCCCCGACTGCGCAGGCAAATGTATGTGGCGGCAGATGTTGGGATGCGCAGCAATCGCAGCAATGAGATCGAGGCCCATGTCGCGCGGATGAGAGGTCGTGAAACGTATGCGCATGTCAGGCGCCGCCTCAGCCACGAGAGCCAAGAGATCAGGGAAGGCGACAGTACGTCCATCGAACTCAAAGCGATAGCTGTTAACGTTCTGCCCCAGCAGAGTGATTTCCCTGAATCCCGCATCCTTCATGCTGATCGCTTCTCGGAGGATGCTCAGAGGATCTCGACTGCGTTCTCGTCCGCGCGTATAAGGCACGATGCAGTACGTGCAGAAGTTGTTACAGCCGCGCATAATAGAGATGAATCCCGAAATACGCTGGTCGGCAATCTTTAGCGGGATTATATTATTATACGTTTCAGAGGCCGATAGCTCCACGTTAATAGCCGGTTGTCCCTGCTCAACAGCCCCGATAAGGTTAGGGAGATCCAAATAAGAATCAGGGCCAGCCACGAGATCCACTCCATGCGCATCAATGAGCTCTTGCCGTACACGCTCAGCCATGCATCCAAGCACGCCTATTATGAGCCGTCCCCCTTTCCTCTTCCGAAGTCCTCTGAGGAACTGGAGGCGTCCATAGATCCGCTGCTCAGCATTGTCTCTCACGGAGCATGTGTTGAGGAAAACAGCATCTGCTTCGTCGAGCGAATTGCAGAGGCTGTATCCGGCCATTTGCATTGCAGATGCGATCACTTCGCTGTCGGCCACATTCATTTGGCAGCCGTAGGTTTCAATAAAGAGTTTGCGGCTTTTAGGAGGCTCAGATTCAAAAAAAGTGTTGTGTTTCATTTTATACTCGTTAATAACAATTAAAAATCACTCAATATCATAGTAAAAGCAAAGAGCGCTCTTGCAGGTTAAAAAAAAGGGTCTTACTTTTACCGTCGAAAAACGTAAATTTTTTCATAGTTAAGGTTTTGGTTAAATCGAATAAGGGTGGCTGGGAAGTTACCCTTATTTACTTTATAGGGAGTTCGTATATTTGGAACATGTATCATTAGCGGAAACATTACTAAATTTGAGGCACAAAAATAATCAAAGTTTTTATGGACAAAGGCGATTTATTTTACTTAATCTTCGCGGCAATAGCAGCCGCAATCAGCATTTATAGAGGAATTAATAAGAAGCGAGCGGCTGAAGCCGAAGCTACCACCTCTCCGTCGGTTCCCCAAGAACAAGAATATGAGGAAGAAGACGAGGAGGAAGATAACTGGCTTATGCCGGTGGAAAAGAACGTTCAGCCGGAGCCTGTACATCAACCCGAGAGTCCACTTCCCGCGCCAAGAGCGTTTACGCCGTTAAGCATCACGCCCATAGAAGATGAAAGTGTTGCCGACGACGAACTATTAACAGATAGACCGAAAATACTAAGCGATGCAGACGAGGTTCGGAAAGCATTTATATATGCCGAGATTCTGAATCGGAAGTATTAATCGAACGAGATTTCTCTAACATGTTTATTCTTTTCACAATTAATCAAATATTATGGCATTAAAATTTATCACTGCCGAAGAGGCAGCGTCGGTGGTACGCCACAACGACAACGTTGGCTTCAGCGGCTTTACGCCTGCAGGATGTCCGAAAGCCGTTCCGGTTGCTATTGCTCGTAAAGCAAAGGAAGAGCATGCAAAAGGGCTTCCATTTCAAATCGGAATGTTTACAGGAGCTTCAACTGGCGACAAACTCGACGGCGAACTTGCTCGTGCGAAGGCTATCAAGTTTCGCACTCCCTATCAATCAAACAAAGATCTGCGGACATTGCTCAATGCCCGTGAAACAAATTACTTCGACTTGCATCTCTCCGAATTGGCTCAGATGCTTAGATATGGCTTCCTGGGGCCGGTGGATGTTGCTATCATTGAGGCAGCCGACGTCACCGAAGATGGCAAGATCGTTCCGACGGCTGCTGTTGGAATCACTCCTACAATTTGTAGGCTTGCCGATCGCATAATTGTTGAGCTAAACCGTCGTCATCCTAAGGAAATCCTTGGCATGCATGATATATATGAACCAGAGGATCCGCCTCGCCGTCGTGAGATTCAGATTTACTCCCCCTCCGATCGCATAGGATTGCCATACGTGCAAGTTGATCCTGCGAAGATTGCTGGCGTTGTGCTGACTGACGAGGATAACGAAGGCGGAGCTTTCACTCCAATCGACGACGATACTATGGCGATCGGACGCAACGTGGCCGACTTCCTCGTTGGCGAAATGAAGGCAGGACGCCTGCCCAAAGAGTTCGTTCCGCTGCAAAGCGGAGTAGGCAACGTGGCTAACGCCGTGCTGGGCTGCATGGGCGAGAACAAGCAAATTCCGGCATTCAACGTTTATACGGAAGTTATCCAAGACTCTGTTATAAGCTTGATGCAAGAGGGGCGGGTGAAGTTTGCCAGCGGTTGCTCTCTGACGGTCAGCAATCAGGTGCTGGAAAATATTTATGCCCAACTATCTTTCTTCAGAGACAAGATCCTGCTACGTCCGCAGGAAATATCTAACAATCCGGAAGTGGCCCGACGAATGGGGCTGGTTGCCATCAACACCGCCCTCGAAGCCGACATCTTCGGCAACATTAACTCCACCCACGTTCTGGGCACCCGAATGATGAACGGCATAGGCGGATCGGGCGACTTCACCCGCGCAGCCATGCTCTCAATATTCACCACTCCTTCGACCGCCAAGGATGGAAAAATCAGCGCCTTCGTGCCGATGGTATCGCACATGGATCACAGCGAACATTCCGTTAAGGTGATTATAACCGAGTATGGCGTGGCCGACTTGCGAGGAACCGCACCTATGCAGCGTGCGCGAAAGATTATCGACAATTGTGTGCATCCCGATTTCCGCCCGCTCCTCAACGAATATCTCGACATGGGAATAAAAGGGCAAACGCCTCAGAACCTCAACGCCTGCTTCGCCTTCCATCGCGAGCTTTCAGACAGTGGCGACATGCGTAACGTGAGATGGGAAAAATATAAGTAAACAGGAAACAGGAAAACTGCTTTAAGCAGACGAATCAGCAGCCGGGGCCTTTAGTAAGCTCCGGCTGTTGTGTTTTTGATGAACTGCAAAATGCGCAGGCTGTCGTCAATTTCAAGATTGATGGTACCCCATTCAACGATGCCGGAGCGTTCAACGTTACCGTAGTTAAGCGTCAGATTGGGATAGCGAATCTTGTAGATGCCTTCCATGTAGGTCGTATCTTTATCGGCATATCCTATGCCGTTGACATCGGCTTCTTTCCTATATATAACATGAGTGAAGCTCATTTCGTTAAGGGTCAGAACGTGGGAATTTATATATACTCCTATCAATCTGTTATCGGCGCCAAAGATGCCGCCCGTTTCGTAGGCATTCCAGATGGTTCCTGCGAAATATTTTGCGGGAACCTGCTCCTCCATGCAAGAGGTCAGGAGCATCAAGAGTATCAGAGCTAAATGAATTTTTTTCATTGCTTATGTTTTATAAAAAGAGTTGAACTAAAGTGAAGCCGGGCTAAGTTTCTCTGCCAGCCAGGCTATCTTGTCGGCTGCAATATTTCGTTCTTTCGAGAGCCGGCTAACGTCGCTCAGCGCCACGGCAAGTTCTGATGCCGCCAGCACGGCCTTCTTGGAGTTTTCGTCCATATAAATTGAATACGACTTGCCGCCGCTGTAATCAACTTTGAGCCTCTCCTTTTGATTGCTGCAAATAAAATTGACGGCATCTGTGCAACGGTCGCCTTTGTAGCTAACTATCTCAGATGTATAGCCCATATCCTTGAAACGATAGTTCTGTCCGCCATCGTGAGGAATTGGAACGGTTGATGCAAACAGCCCTGAACGGGCGCTAATCCGGATGGCGGTATGGTTGATCGGAGCCGAGCCAAAATAAACGCTAACAAGGGTGAGCTCGCCTGTTTCGCTCACGCTGCACCGTATGTAACTGCGTTCCACGTTCCTCTCTATCGTTTGTTGCTTATGGATATAGGCGCCTGCAGCTTGATATTCATTTTTTTCGAGGATAAAATCCTTTGCAAGCGCTACGGCTTCGGCTTGTCGAAGGGGGAGAAGGCTGTCGCAATAGGCCATGTTGCGCTCGGCTTCTTTAAGTTCTATCTTCCACAGGAGCAGCAGGGTTTCTTTCATCACCTTTACCTCCTCCGGATAATATTTCCTTATGGTATCAATTTCGTTTTTGGCCGCCATTGTTTCGTTTCTTTCGTACATGGCTTTGGCATTTGCAAGGCGCAACATTGCCTCTTTCTCCTTGCCGTCGCATCCTGCCATCAGCAAAATGCTCATTGCTATACATGTTATAAAAAAACTTCTCTTCATTCTTAAGAATATGTTTGTTGATGTAACAAAAATAAGTATTCTCATGGGATGAGCAATATACGAAAAAAAAGGCGATGCCTCGTAAACCTTGGCATCGCCCATAACATAAAATATGGCTCCAACATCTGTGACCGCGACAGGATTCAAACCTGTAACCGGCTGATCCGTAGTCAGCTACTCTATTCAGTTGAGCTACGCGGCCGATATTGACCTT
>JAITHO010000192.1 GCA_031279915.1 Tannerellaceae bacterium | reverse complement strand
ATTGCCACAACCGTGAAGATGATGTTCACTACGCCCATAATCACCGTTTGGAACATCCCGCCGCCTTCCGCGCCTGCGCTTTCGAAAATGCGAGGAGCGTAATAGAGCACGGCGTTGATGCCTATTGCTTGCTGGAATACAGAGAGAAGGATGCCGATAACGACCACGGTGACGCCATAAGCAAACAGCTTCTCGCTCTTCTCCTTCGAGGTGGCGACGATGTCGGCAAGGATCTCCTTAGCGCGCTGCAAGCCGTTCACTTTCGTGAGCACATCGAGCGCGCCGGCTTCGTTGCCTATCAAAGTGAGGTACCGAGGAGTGCGCGGAACGAAAAACAGCAGTACGGCAAAGATGCCGGCCACATAAGCCTCTGATACAAACATGTATCGCCATCCGCGCGCTATCGTCCAGGGATCGGAGGCCGGATCGAGCATCACAAGCCCGAACTCATTCCGCATGAACTCGTTCGCTTCATTGCGAAGCAGTACCGGATTTGTGTGGTCACCAAGTATAAGGAAGTTCACAAAATAAACGACAAGCATACCGAATATTATCGCAAACTGATTGCACGAAACCAAGGTTCCGCGTATCCCCGAAGGGGCAATCTCGGCTATATACATGGGGACGATTGCAGAGGCAAGGCCTACTCCAATTCCGCCAATCACGCGATAACTGATGAAGGCATAGAGCAATCCGCGCGTCGGAATCCCTGGCTCAAAGAACAGGAACTCAGGGAAAAACGATCCGAGCGCCGACAGGAAAAACAGAGCCGAAGCAACTCTGAGCGAGTCGCGACGGCCTATTTTGTTGGCAAATATCCCCGACACGGCTCCTCCGATGACGCATCCAATCAGAGCGCTTGCCGCCGTGACGCCATGCAGCATATCGGTATACTTAAAATCCGCTGCCTGGAGGAAAAATGCCTGCAAGCCCTTCTCCGCTCCCGAAATCACAGCGGTGTCATACCCGAACAGCAAGCCGCCAAGCGCCGCAACCAGCGTTATGACCGTGATATATCCCAGGTTATACTCTCTTTGGCTCATCAGATGTACATGTTCACAATGGCTTCATACAATTCCTGCTTGCCGCTTATCTGGGCCGGCTCGCCGTTTTGGGCGGCGATGTCGCGCAGGTTTTCCAGCGTCAGTTTGCCTTCTTCGAACAGCTTGCCGTTGCCGGCGTCGAATGATGCATAGCGGCTGGTTTTCATTGCTATATAATCGGATTGCTCGCGGATGGCGGCGGCGGTGACGAGCGCCCGTGCGAAGCTGTCCATTCCGGCTATGTGGGCAATGAAAATGTCCTCAAGATCGGTTGAATTGCGGCGCGTTTTGGCGTCGAAGTTGGTGCCTCCCTTGCCCAGGCCTCCTGCTTCGACGATTACGAGCATTGCCTGCGTAAGTTCGTAAGCATCAATGGGGAACTGGTCGGTATCCCATCCGTTTTGATAATCGCCGCGGTTGGCGTCTATCGATCCCAAAAGGCCGGCGTCGGCAGCCGTCTGAAGCTCATGCTCAAAGGTATGACCGGCCAGAGTGGCGTGGTTCACCTCAATGTTCAGTTTAAAGTCTTTATCGAGGCCGTAATGACGCAAAAATCCTATAACCGTATCACTATCGGCGTCATATTGGTGCTTGGTTGGCTCCATAGGCTTGGGTTCGATGAGGAAAGTGCCGGTAAAACCGTTTTTGCGGCCGTAATCGCGTGCAATGCCCAGCATCATCGCCAAATGGTCTTTTTCGCGCTTCATATTCGTGTTCAGAAGCGTGGTATAGCCTTCGCGTCCGCCCCAAAACACATAATTCTCGCCGCCAAGTGCAATCGTAGCGTCGATGGCGTTCTTAATTTGGGCGCCGGCCCATGCAACTGCCTCAAAGTTAGGATTGGTAGCCGCGCCGTTCATATACCTCGGATTGCTGAAAACATTTGCCGTTCCCCACAAAAGTTTGATGCCTGTGGCGGCCTGAAGTTCCTTTGCATAATCAACAATATTCGCAAGATTGCCCTCATATTCCGCAAGCGAATTGCCTTCTTCTACGAGATCAATATCGTGAAAACAGTAGAAAGGTATTCCGATTTTGGTCATAAATTCAAAGGCTGCGTCCATCTTGAGCTTTGCGCGGCTGATGGCGTCGGGAGCGGCGTTCCAGGGGAATTTCTTGGTTCCGGGGCCAAAGGGATCGCCTCCTTCGGCGCAAAGCGTGTGCCAATAGGCCATCGAGAAACGGAACCAATCTTTCATCGTTTTGCCAAGGACTATTTGGTTCTCATCGTACCAACGAAAGGCCAGCGGATTTTTCGACGATAGGCCTTCATAATTGATTTTCCCTATACCGGGAAAAAACTCTGTATCACCTTTGTAATAGCTCATAATCTGATATTATTTATTAAGATTTATAAAAATATTTGGGTAATTGATCTTTATTCTGTTGTTTTTGCTATACTATTCGCCCAGCTTCTTTTTCCATAGCTCGTAAGCGCCTGCGTAGGCGGCGGAGAGGGCTGGATCGGGCTCCGTGATGCCTATTTTCTTGAGCGAAGCAAAGGCCTCGTCGGTTGATGAGTAGTAGTTGGCTCCAACGCCGGCGGCCTTGGCTGCTCCTACGGCTCCGTTAGTGTCGTAAAGTTCTATGGAGGAATTTGTTACGCATGCGAGGGCTTCGCGGAAAATTGGGCTCAGAAACATGTTGGCATGGCCTGCGCGAATGGTTTTTATCTCGATTCCCATCTCGTTCATTATGTCCATTCCATATTTAAAGGAAAAGACAATGCCTTCTTGTGCAGCGCGATAAATGTGCTCCCGACGGTGAATGTTGAAGTTCAAACCGTGGATGCTGCAGGCTGCGTCGCGATTCTCCAGCATGCGCTCCGAGCCGTTGCCGAAGGGCAGTATAGCGATGCCTTCGGAGCCTGGAGCCACAGCGGCGGCGGCCTGATTCAGGGCCTCGTAGGATAATCCTTCGGGCGCTACATTACGTTTTATCCAGGAATTTAGGATTCCGACGCCATTGATGCACAAAAGGGTTCCCAGCCGCGTTTGCAAGGCGGTATGATTAACATGTGCGAAGATATTTACGCGCGAGAGGCTGTCGTGGTTGGCCTTGTCGTTAATTCCGTATACTACGCCTGAGGTGCCTGCCGTGGCTGCTATTTCGCCTGGATTCATTACGTTGAGCGACAGTGCGTTGTTGGGCTGATCGCCGGCGCGGTAAGCTACGGGAGTGGAGGCCCGCATCCCAAGTTCGGAGGCTACAGAGGCCAGCAATTCGCCCTGAAGGCCGAATGTGGGAACGATTTGGGGGATTATTTCCGTGGGAAATCCGTAGTGCGACATGATTTTTGTTGATACACTGCCAGCTGCAAAATCCCAGAATATTCCTTCGGACAGGCCGGATACGGTGGTTGCTGCCTGGCCTGTCATGCGCATCGCAACGTAGTCGCCCGGAAGCATGAACTTGTCTACTCGCTCAAAAATATGCGGCTCATTTTCTTTGACCCATGCGAGCTTTGCGGCTGTAAAATTGCCGGGCGAATTGAGCAAAGCGCTGAGACATTCGTCGCGTCCGATAGCTTCAAAGGCTTGCTCGCCATAAGGAACGGCTCGACTGTCGCACCAGATTATGGCAGGGCGAACCACCTCTCCGCGCTTGTCAATCAGGGTCAATCCATGCATTTGATACGAGATTCCTATGGCCCGAATATCTCGACCGTCGATGCCGGCCTCACAAATTGCGCTTTTTATGGCCAACTTGATATATTTCCACCAATCTTCCGGATTTTGTTCAGCCCATCCTGGTTTTATCGCCAAAATGCTTGCTTCATCCTTGGGAAAGTAGTCGGAAGCGAGAATTTTGCCGGTTTCAATTTCAACAATGGAAGCTTTGGCTGAGGAACTTCCTATGTCACATCCTAAAAGGTACATTTTGGGTTATGTTTTTCAGAGGTTATAATAATATAATGTATGGTAATGCGATTTTAAGTTCGGCGCAAATATAGGCAAATAGTTGAATAATAAAAATCTATTGTTCGGGCCGGAAGGAATTTGTAGCGCAAATTTCTTTTCCGCGGCTACTAATTAATTTGTGTAATCGGCATCTTTTTTTCTCTGGCCATTTACACGTTTCGATAGCCCGTGAAATGGCCGTCGAGAAAAAAACACGTTTCGATAGCCCGTGAAATCGCCGTCGAGAAAAAAACACGTTTCGATAGCCCGTGAAATGGCCGTCGAGAAAAAAACACGCTTTGATAGCCCGTGAAATCGCCGTCGAGAAAATATTCGCGCGATTATTTGCTGTGAAATCGCCGTCGAGAAATATTCGCGCGATTATTTGCTTAAGGGGGGAAAGTTGGGCCAATAATCGCGCGATGATG
>JAITHO010000207.1 GCA_031279915.1 Tannerellaceae bacterium | reverse complement strand
CCTCCGCAGTTCAGCAGCAGATCGTAGGCAACGGGCCATGCTTCTTTGCTGAATTTGCTTTTGTCGAGGAGTTCTTTCCACTGGGGCGTCCAGAGGTGGTATTCCAGAACTTTTTCATCGTTTTGATAGTTAACGATGGTGCCTTTGTATGACATAATCTTGGCCTTGTTCCATTCTCCAAAGGGTTTGGAGTTCTGCGGAACGGCCGGAATCATATCGTACAGTGAGGCCGACATGCGGTTGCCCTTTTCGCCGAGCTTGGCGTCGGGATGGTTGGCATTGTCGAGCACCTGGTATTCGGGGGAGGAGATGTAGATGGGTTCGTTCGGAACTTCCTGCGCGAGGTAGAATATTCCGGAGTTCGATCCTTTGCCTACTTTCCATTCCAGCTCAAGTTCAAAGTTCTTGAACTTGCGGTCGAAGATTATGTCGCCACCATTGGAGGCTCCAGCTTCTCCAGCTCCCGATCCCTGAATCTTGATTGCACCGTCTTCAATGACCCATGCTGCGGGCATATCCGGGCGGTTGTATCCTCTCCAGCCGTTAAAGGATTTGCCGTCGAAGATGGTTTCCCAGCTTTCCTCGGCGGCTGCAGTTTGTTGCTGGTCGGATGCTTTCTTTCCGCCGCCGCATGCTGTGAAGAATCCAAGGGTCAGGATGGCGACTGTAAATAATACTGCTTTCTTCATGTTCTATACAGATTTGTTAGCAATAATAATTACGGCATTGCGGGCAGGCTCCAGCCGCCACGATAATTATGCTTGATCAGTTCGGCTGCGAAAGCTTTTGCATTAACGGGTTCCGTGTATTTCTTGTTGAATGAAGGATGACCGTCTTTGATGGTGAAGCCGTCGGAGGTTACTATTCTGATCTTTTCGTCGTCTCCGATATTGGTGAACTGCATGTTCTGGCCGTCCCATTCCAAGATTTTATTCAAGGCTTGCAGGCGAACGGCAAGCACGCCCATTACTACCATTTCGTTGAACGGACCAGCCTCTGAGAAGTCCGATTTAGTCTTCACGCGGCTTGCTGGACTTTCCTTGCAGGCGCGAACCCAATCCATTTCGTGAGAGCCGGTAACGCGACGTTGCGTTTTGGGAACACTGGGCACGCGTCCGGAGAGCAACCACGGATTGGCTCCGTAGCATCCGCAGATCAGCGTGTCTTTGGTGCCGTGGAAGATAGTCAATCCACCGCCTGAGCCCATAAGCTGCTTGTTCTGCGGGAATCCTGCAGGACGGTCGGGCATCATGCCACCGTCGTACCAATGGATTTCTACTTCGGGGAATGCAACCTTCGGCATGTTGGTGCGTGCGGGATAGATGAGCTTCACGTGCTGAGCTTGCGGAGCGCAGTCGTTGAGCAGCAGCGTCGACGATCCTTCGGCCTTAATTGGATATCCGAGCTGGAGGGCCTTGAACGCAGGATGCAGGATGTGGCAAGCCATGTCGCCGAGAGCTCCTGTTCCATAGTCCCACCATCCGCGCCAGTTCCATGGATGATAAATAGGATTGTACGGACGAACCTTGGCCGGGCCTATGAACAGATCCCAGTCGAGCGTGGGAGGAACTTTCTCAACCTTAGCTGGAGTTTCGAGCCCTTGCGGCCAGATCGGACGGTCGGTGGCGGCTTCAACCTTGCGGATTTCGCCTATTTCACCGTTCCATATCCATTCGCACATCAGGTCGACGCCTTCGCCTGACGATCCCTGATTACCCATCTGGGTTGCAACCTGGTGCTTGGCGGCCAGCTTGGTGAGCAGGCGAGATTCGTAAACCGAGTGGGTGAGGGGTTTCTGCACGTAAACGTGTTTACCCATTGTCATACCTTGAGCGGCAATGATGCAGTGAGTATGGTCGGCAGTAGCCACTATAACGGCGTCTATGCCTTTGCCCATCTCATCGTACATCTTGCGATAGTCTTTGTACTTCTTAGCTTGCGGATATTTGTCGAGTACATCTTTTGCGTACTTCCAGTCAACGTCGCAGAGCGCTACGATATTTTCCGTTTTTTCAACGGCTCTGAGGTTTGAATTACCCATGCCTCCGATACCAACGGCTGCAATATTCAGCTTGTCGGACGGAGCTATGAATCCGTGGCTTTTTCCCAGAATTGTGTTGGGAACGATAGTGAAAGCTGCAAGGGCAGCCGAGCTTCTTTGTAGAAATGATCTTCTTGAAATGTTTGACATAAAAATATTATTTTTTAGAGATTAGCAATTACCCTTGAAACAAATCAGATGTTTTGTTCGTCAGGTCTTAATTGTCGCAAATATAATGATTGTATACATAAAAATCAACAGGTTTCTGCCATTCATTTAATGTTTGAACAGCTGTCCGACAACAGCGTCATCGCCATCGTTTGCTGCTGGTTTTAAATGCAGCAGTCGGGCTATTATGAGATATAGATTTACGTTAGCCATAGCCGGCAGCTCAACATTTTTCTTGAACGATGGGCCGGCGGCAAAGAAAATTCCTTCCATTTCAGGCGCAAAGTTGTCGTATCCGTGGGCTCCTCCCAGGCGCGGACGCGGTTCGGAGCGGAACTGCACGTAGGTTCCAACATCGGGCACAACAACGATATCGCCTATTCTCGGATTTGTGCCGTAAACGTATTGCGCCGGAATATTATTTCTTGTATAGGCTTTTACGCGCGGAACATTGCTGAGTATTGCCATTGCCTGGTCAACGTAAGTCTTTTTGGGATAGAGAAGGGTCGGGACGCCGTCGAACACATAGTCGAAGCTATCTCGCGGGAGATAGTCGTTAAGGTTAACGTAGGTTTCAGGAGTGTAGGTTGCCATGCCGTGGTCGGAAACGATAATGAAATCTATCTTACCGAAATGCTTTAACTTTCTTGCTTCGGCAAAGAAATGGGCCAGGATTTTGTCTTGCGACTCGATCATGCGGATAACCGAGGCTGAGTCCGGCGTATCTGAATGTCCGATAGCATCCGGCTCTTCCATGTACCACATGATGAGATGCGGACGGCGGTCGGCCGGAAGATTAAGCCAGGCAATAACCGAGTCGGCGCGATTAATGAAGGGCACAGATTTGTCATATTTCTTATTAATGGAAGGCTGCATGCCCTGGATAGGAGCCTCGCTACCCACCCAAAAGAATGAGGCCGAGCGAACGCCCTGCTTCTCGGCAGTGTTCCATATCGGTTCGCCTCCGTAGAAGGCAGGGTTGGTAACGGCGGCATCGTCGCCTATGCGGTATATTAAATCAAGATCGGGAGCGTAAAAGAAGTTATTAATCAGACCGTGATGATCAGGATGCAGACCCGTAGCCATAGCATAGTGATTCGGAAAAGTGACGCTTGGGAACGAAGGACGGAAGGCCGCCTTCACCCCAACGCGAGCCAGCGAATCAAGCGTGGGAGTATGAGCTCTGGAAAGATATTCAGTTCGAAAACCGTCCATCGAAAGGACAACTACATAGCGATCTGTTCCGGTTTTGACGGAGCATCCTGTAACTATGAACAGGCTTGCAAAAAAAATAATGGCCTTATGGAATATGTTTTTCATGTAAATAATTTAACATTGGTCTGAAGTTCATCCGAACTTGTTGTCTCACCAGGATTCGAACCTAGACAAACAGAACCAAAACCTGTTGTGCTGCCATTACACCATGAGACAATTCATTAGTGTCGCAAAGTAAAATTATTTTTTTCAACTACGCAACTATCCTAAAAAAATCATTGAATCATTACTTCATTTCTTGACCGCACCCTCCAACTCTTGCAAGCCTCCGTAACACAACTCGCACAGCCTAAGCCGCCTCAGCGAGCTCATACTTCTAAATTATTTCTATCCCACAAAAAAAATATAGCCCAACTTTCTCTGTGGAATATCCCAATTTGAGGTCCGGCTATATTTTGTTGCGCTACAATACCTCGCCGTAAATTTACGGGAAGGCATTGTAGGACGACAAAACTATGCCGCAAATTTTCAGCAATACATTGTAGCGCTACATTACCTCGCCGCAAATTTGCAGCAAGATATTGTAGTCCGACAATACCTTGCCGTAAGTTTACGGAGAATAATTGTAGAACGACAACACTTTGCCGTAAATATGCAGCAAACAATTGTTGCACCACAATACCTTGCCGCAAATTTGCAGCACGATATTGTCGCCCTACAATACCTTGCCGTAAATTTGCGGGAAGGTATTGTAGGGCTACAAAATATCAAATCACGTTATATTCAAGGCTACAACATTTGTGGGAAGGCTCGCAAAAAGGAAGGGAGAAAGGCTGATCGGGAATGAATCCGCCGGAGGGGATGTGCAAAGGGTAAGCCCGGAAAAATCGTCGTGCCGGCCTCAAGAACTAAAGGTCAGTAATGTTCGGAGAGCTTAATGGCGGCGCTGTGCATATCTGCGTTTGGAATGGGAGGATTGAGCTTCGCAAGGCTTATCTCCAGCGCTTCGATTTGTGGGAATCGCCGTTTCAAGGCCGACATTATTCTTCCGGCAGCATGTTCGAGGAGGAGTGAAGGGATAGCCATTTCTTCGGCTGTAATCCGGTACACTTCCGCATAGTTTATTGTATCGTCAGGATTGTCTGATGCAACAGCCTTATGCAGAGGCGCTGTGAGGCATATATCAATGGTAAAAAGATTTCCTGTAAGTTGTTCTTGTGGAGATACTCCGTGGAAGGCGTGGAAGCGTACGTCTCTTAATTGAATTTCTGTGGTCATGATTTTTTGGTAAAATAAAAAGAAAGGAATCTTCAGCTACAAAAATAAAGTTATATTTGCACATTCACGAGCTAAATAAACACACGATCAAATGAAAATACGATTTAAAGAAGAAGCGCCCTCCAATGGTTTGCATAACATTCTGGCCGTAGGAACCACAGTAAGAGGAGACATCATTACCGATGGCGACTTCCGTTTGAACGGAAGAGTTGAAGGCAACATTAATTGCGCCGCAAAAATTGTTATAGGTCCTAAAGGCCACATTGACGGCGATATAGTATCAGTTAATGCCGAAATTCAGGGAACTGTTGTCGGCAGCATACGAACAAGCGGAGCTCTTGTGCTAAAGGCAACATCTATTGTAACGGGCGACATCTTTGCCCAAACTCTGGAGATAGAGCCTAATGCTAAGTTTAGCGGCGTTTGTAACATGATTACCGAAAGTCCTGAATAATTTTCCGAACGGACGCATAGCATCACTTTAATATAATACATAACTCGGGGGGTGAGGTCGGCCGACTACTCTCTCCCGCTTTTTCGTATCATACATTTGATTTGTGCATTAAGATTGTCGGCAGCCAAAAGTTTCTCAATATTTATGTGCATCCTGTACCGCCAGTAATGATCAGGGCAGGCGGGGATGTTGATACGCTCGGAGCTGCAATCCGGGCGTCGCATATCGCTGTCGATGGCGAGCAGGTCTTGTAGCGGAATGATGGCGAGCATTGAGGGCGATTCCAGATGCTTCTCGATAATGCGCTGGGCTATTGAGGGGGTGCATTCTGCTGGGGCATCGCCTTCGTAATGCAGAGTTTGGTTATAGTATCGCTGAATCTTCGCTCTATCTTCTTCCTTCCACCAATTGCGTAGCGGCGACATGTCGTGCGTTGAGGTTGTGCAAACGGACATATATGGGAGTTGGCTGAGGATGGCAAATTCGGTTCCGGCCGATTTCGACATTCGCTCGATTTCCAGGCTTAGTATTTGCAGCTTGTTCATTACTTCAGGAACTGATGCCGGAATCATTCCCAGATCTTCTCCGCAGGGCAACATGCGTGCGGCACGGAGCAGCGGGCTGAGAAGCCGGTATGCCTGCTCTTTCCAGAAGTCTTCGTGACGGTGATAATAATAGTCGTTATAGAGATGGTTGAAGGCCTCGCGATCGGGCTCGCTTAGTTCATTGTATATGTGCGAATGGATGGCGGATATGCGCGGATGGAATCTGTTGGGGCGCTGTGGATCGCGCAGGAACAGGACTTCGCCGGCAATGAGATTCAGTCCTCTGCGGATACGCTCGGTTCTGTCGTTGGTTCGATCGGCAAACATGGCTGCAATCTTAGCCTGCGTGTTGCAGAAGGATTTCAACACGTAGTGCTGCGAGGATGATTGGGCCAGGTATGTATCGCAAGCTTCGCCGGCAAATGGGCCGAATAATTCGGGGAAATGCTGCCGATGGATATGCGGGGTGGTGAATCGGCCTTCGTTGAATGTCATGCCGTAGTTTTCAATTTCGGCTACGGATAGCGGTAGCGATGGATTGAAGTGCCCGCACAGGCCTTCGGTATAGTCGGTTGGTATCTCCCAGATTCGGAAGAAGCCCAGCACGTGGTCGATGCGGAAGCAGTCGAAGTAGGCGCTCATACCGGCAAAGCGGCTTATCCACCACCTGAAGTCGTCGCTCTCCATAGCATCCCAATTGTAGGTAGGGAACGACCAGTTCTGCCCCGTTGCCGAGAAAGCGTCGGGAGGAGCGCCGGCCTGGCTATTGTTGTTAAAGAAGTGAGGATTGATCCAGGCGTCAACGCTGTGTCGGTTCACGCCTAT
>JAITHO010000129.1 GCA_031279915.1 Tannerellaceae bacterium | reverse complement strand
GACTTTCCGACGGCATAATTCTCCCGAAAAAAAGTTTTGCTGCTTTTTTGCCGTCAACTTGCCTCCAAAACTTTTTTTTGGGGAGATTTAGGCTGCATAATTCTCACAAAACTTTTTTTTCCCCACTTTCCGGCCATCAAGTTGCCTCCAAAACTTTTTTTTAGAGGCAACTTGGTCATCAACTTACCCCCAAAAAAAAGTTTTGAAGCTTTCCGACGCGCCGGATGCCTCCAAAAAAAAGTTTTGAAGGTTTCCGATGCGTCGGATGGCTCCAAAAAAAAGTTTTGAAGGTATCCGACGCGCCGGATGGCCCCAAAAAAAAGTTTTGAGGGTTTCCGATGCGCCGGATGTCCCCAAAAAAAAGTTTTGAGGGTATCCGACGGAAAAAATGGCTCCAAAACGTTTTTTCGGGACTTTCCGGCCGCCGAATTGGGAGCAAAAAAAAGTTAGTATGGAATGTATGACCAAAATAAGGAGCAAAATTTTTTCGGGAGAATTATGAAGGATGAATAAAGGGAGGCTAATAATTTGGACAATATGGGAAATGGATTAACTTTGTCGCCGCTTTTTCATCCGGCATCCGTGTGATGAGGAATTAGGAAGCAGAACTAATTTTTAGTAACACAATCAAAATAAAATTAAGTCATGAAATTTTTTCAATTAGAAGCTAATCCGAGAGAGGCCATCGGAAAAAAAGCTGCGCGAATGATCCGTCAGGCCGACGGCATACCTTGCATTCTTTACGGTACAGCTCCCTTCCAGCTGCCCTTCGAAGGCGTTTTGAAGCAGGGAGAAAAGGTGGTGGAGATCGCTAACAAAAAAGCGGTCATTGTAACTCACTTGTCGGTAGCCCAAGACGACGTTCGGGGGCTGCTATACACTCCGGAGGTTTATCTCGTGGAACTCAACATACGGGGCTCCGGCTCCGTGAAAGCCATCGTCAAAGATTTGCAAACCCAGCCCGTGACCGATGAGATAACCCACATTGATTTTCAGGAGATCTTTGAAGACAAGCCGATAGAAATCGAAATTCCTATTGTGCTCGAGGGCCACTCGGCGGGAGTAAAAGCCGGCGGTAAGCTCAGCCTTGAGATGCGCAAGCTAAAGGTGAAAGCCCTGTATAAGGACTTGCCCGAAAAGCTGGTGATCGACATTACCAATCTTGAGCTAGGGAAGACCATCCAGGTCGGAGCGCTTAAGTATGATAACCTTGAGCTGATGAATGCATCCAACGCCGTAGTTTGCGCCGTTAAGCTGACCCGCGCCGCCAGAGGAGCCGCCGCAGCTGCCGCCTCATCCTCCAAATGAAATACCTGATCGTTGGTTTGGGGAACTTCCCTCCGGAATACTGGAAGACGCGGCATAATATTGGCTTTCGCGTGGTCGAAAAGCTGGCTGCCGACGCCGATATTCCTTTCAGCTCGACGCGATACGGCGATATGGCGCAAATCCGCATCAAAGGTCGCAGCTTGCTGCTCTTCAAACCAACGACTTTCATGAACGCCAGCGGACGGGCCGTTCGCTACTGGCTCGGTCGGGAGAATATTTCCGACGAAAACCTATTAATCGTTGCCGACGACATTGCCCTCCCCTTTGGAAGCCTCCGCCTCAAAGCGCGGGGCAGCCACGGAGGGCACAACGGCCTGCGCGATATCGAGGAGAAGCTTGGCACCCGCGAGTATGCCAGGCTTCGTTTTGGAGTGGGCAATGACTTTAGCCGCGGAGCCCAGGCCGATTATGTTTTGAGCGACTTTGACGACCAGGAGCAGGCTACCCTTCCGGCGCGGCTCTCGCAGGCAGCCGAGGCGGTTCGAAGCTTTTGCCTCGCTGGGGTTGATAACACAATGAACCTATATAATAATAAGTAGGGCGATGGGGGCCGAGGAAATCAGGATAGATAAATGGATGTGGGCCGTGCGCATCTTCAAAACCCGAACCATCGCAACCGAAGCCTGCAAGAAAGGTCGCGTATCGGTAGCAAATTCCGTGGCCAAGCCCTCTCGGATGATAAAGAGCGGCGAAGTAATTCAGGTACGCAAACCTCCGATAACATACTCCTTCCGAGTGATAGAGCTCACGGCAAATCGCGTAGGCGCCAAGCTCGTCCAGAATTATTTGGAGAACGTCACTCCGGCGGAAGAGTACGAAATTCTCGAAATGAGCCGTCTCTCAGGATTCGTAGACAGAGCAAAAGGGCTTGGCCGTCCTACGAAGAAAGATCGCCGCGAGCTGGAAGATTTCACAAGCTCCGACTTCGATTTCGACTTCGATTTCGATTTTGAGACCGACGATCGCCATCCGCAGCCTTAACGATTATTCCTCCGCATCCAGCCCATCGGCCGGATAAACAACGCCGAGTTGCCGGCGTATCTCATCCATTACATCCAAAGTAGCAAGCGAATTTGCGTGCGAGTTGATAGCCGATTCATAGCGTGCGCTGAGAATGATGTCGATAAACTCGGCTACCTCGTAATAATATTCGTCTTTATCGGTTACAGCGCTGAGGTCTTCGGACGTTGTAGGAAGATTTTTGCCGGAAGCCGCTTGGCGTCGCTGGGAGAAGCTCACTTTGCCGATGATGTTGATTCGGTCGAGCGTGATCGTACCGGATTCTCCCTGTATCTCGGTAGGCAGAGCCGAGTCGGCAATCTTTGAGTATAGCACGGTAGCATTCATTTCGGGATAGCGGAAATTCACGGCGCCCTGGCCATCTACTCCGGTTGGCAGCAGCAATCCGTTGGCCTGTATCTGCAAAGGCTTGCCGAAGAGCGTCAGCATCGGATAGATGGTATAGATGCCGATGTCGACCAAAGCTCCGTTCGCGTAGTCGGCTCTGAAGGCATTGGGCAGCTCGCCGGCTTTGAGCTTGTCGTATCTCGATGAGTATTGGCAATAGCTGGAGAAATATCGGCGCACGGTACCTATGCGATGCAGATTGTCGATTACGGCTCGGAAGTTAGGCGTCAGCACAGGCTTCATGGCCTCCATCAGAGCAAGGCGCTTTGATCGTGCGAGGGCTATCATCCGGCGCGCCTGGGCGGCATTCGCTGCCAGAGGCTTCTCGCAGAGAACGTGCTTGCCATGGCTCATGCACAGGAGGCTCTGCTCGGCATGCAGATGGTTGGGCGATGCTATGTATACGGCGTCGATGAGATGGCTCTGGGCCATTGCCTCCAGGGAGGTGAAGGTGTGCGCAATTCCGTGGCGGGATGCAAAGGCATCGGCAGTGTCCTGATTGCGCGAGCATACAGCAGCGGCTTCGAATCTGGCGTCCTGCTTTGCTCCGGCCATAACCCAATCGCTGATGAAGTTAGTTCCGATAATTCCGAAACGTATCTTGCTTGCATTGTTGTTCATTGTAGAAATATTTAATGTTAATAATATGCTTGTCGGGCAAATGTAGGGAAAAACAATTGGCAAGTACAGCGCAGCAGAGGCATCGCCGCAATATCGCCAAATAGGTATTGCTCCTACTTTTTAATCCCGTACATTTGCCGGAACATCATATAATACATAAATACATGAACCGACAAACTTTCTTGGCATTGCTCGACGAACGGATACTCGTGCTCGACGGAGGCATGGGAACAATGATCCAGCGCTATAATCTAAGCGAAGCAGACTATCGCGGAGGGCGATTCGCCTCCATCCATTGCAATCAAAAGGGCAATAACGATCTGCTGACCCTCACTCGCCCCGAAATAATTACCGACATCCATCGCCAATATCTCGATGCCGGAGCAAATATCATCTCAACCGATACCTTCAACGCCAATGCCATTTCTATGGCCGACTACGATATGCAGGCTCACGTTCGCGAGATGAACCGTGCAGCAGCCCTATGCGCCCGATCTGCCGTCAGCGATTTCCTCAGCTCCCATCCCGGAGCCATAGCTCTGGTAGCCGGATCAATCGGCCCAACCAACAAGACTGCATCAATGAGCCCCGACGTATCCGACCCTGGCTTCAGAGCCGTAACCTATTCCGACCTTCTTGCTGCATACAGCGATCAGATCGGAGGGCTCATAGAGGGAGGAGCCGACATCCTACTGCTCGAAACCGTATTCGATACGCTTAACGTGAAGGCAGGATTGGAGGCCGCCCGCCGTGTGATGGAGGAGATGGGAATAGACTTGCCGCTGATGCTGTCGGTGACGCTTTCCTCGCAGGGAGGTCGAACGCTATCGGGGCAAACGCTGCAAGCCTTCGTGGCATCGGTGATGCATGCCGGCATATCCAGCATCGGATTGAACTGCTCCTTTGGGGCTAGCGAGATGAAACCATGGCTGGCCGAGCTTGCACGCATCGCTCCCTTCCATATCAGCGCTCATCCGAACGCAGGCCTGCCGGATAGCTTCGGCGCCTACAACGAAACGCCCGAAACTATGGCCGAGCAGATGAAGGAATACCTCGACGAGGAGCTGGCTAACATCATCGGAGGATGCTGCGGCACTACGCCGGCACACATCGCCCGATTCCCCGAGCTCGCCAGAAATGCCAAGCCACATCGCCCGCCCAAACGACCCCAAGCCCTATGGCTGTCGGGGCTGGAGCTCCTGGAAGTGCGGCCTGAAAATAACTTCGTCAACATAGGCGAACGATGCAACGTGGCCGGATCGCGCATCTTCCTCCGATTAATAAAGGAGAAGAGGTACGAGGAGGCTCTGGCCATCGCCCGCAAGCAGGTGGACGACGGCGCACAGGTTATCGACATCAACATGGACGAGGGAATGCTCGATGCCGCCGAGGAGATGACCATCTTCCTCCGCCTCATAGCCTCCGAACCGGATATCGCACGCGTTCCCATCATGGTTGATTCCTCCAAATGGGAAGTTATAGAGCGGGCCCTCGAATGCATACAGGGTAAAAGCATTGTCAACTCAATAAGCTTGAAGGAGGGAGAGGATGCTTTCCTGGCCCGCGCGGCACGTATCAAGAGCTTGGGAGCAGCCACGGTTGTGATGGCCTTCGATGAGCGCGGACAGGCTGATACTTTTGAACGGAAGGTGGAGATATGCCGACGCGCCTACCATCTCCTCATCGCCGCCGGCTTCGATCCGAACGACATAATATTCGACCCCAACGTCCTGGCCATAGCTACCGGCATTGATGAGCACAACGGATATGGCCTCAGCTTCCTGCGAGCCCTTGAGTGGATAAAGCAAAACCTGCCGTTCGCGAAAGTTAGCGGGGGAGTGAGCAACCTGTCTTTCTCATTCCGCGGCAACAACTACGTTCGCGAGGCCATGCACGCCGTATTCCTTTATCACGCCATCGGCAAGGGCATGGATATGGGTATAGTTAATCCGTCGACGGCATTGCAGTATGATGATATAGATGCAAGCTTTCGATCTTTGCTGGAGGATGTAATTCTCTATCGCCGTCCGGAGGCTGCCGAGGAGCTGATAGCCTTCGCCCAGCAGGAACAAACCGGCGACGCTACATCACGTCCGGAAAAACTGAACGAATGGCGGCAGGCTTCGCTCGTGGAGAGGATTGAATATGCGCTGAAGAAGGGCATCACCGACTACCTCGAGATTGATCTCCAGGAAGCGCTCCAAACCTACGCTCAGGCAGTGGATATAATCGACGGCCCTCTAATGAGCGGCATGAATAAAGTAGGGCAACTCTTTGGCGAGGGCAAGATGTTCCTCCCCCAAGTAGTCAAAACGGCTCGAACGATGAAGAAGGCCGTGGCCATATTGCAGCCGGCAATCGAAGCCGGCAAGCTCGGATCATCGGCCTCCAACCGCCCGAAAGTAGTGTTCGCAACCGTAAAGGGCGACGTGCACGACATCGGCAAGAACATCGTTTCGATCGTATTGTCGTGCAATAATTATGAGGTGATCGACCTCGGCGTCATGGTGCCGTCTGATACGATCATCGAGGCCGTGCGTCGCGAGCAGCCGGCATTGCTTTGCCTCTCGGGGCTCATCACTCCCTCGCTTGAGGAGATGATACACGTGGCCGACGAGATGCAGCGCGCAGGGATGACCATCCCCATCCTCGTTGGCGGAGCCACTACCTCAAAGCTTCACACCGCCGCCCGCATCGCTCCTCACTATCAGGGCGCCGTGGTGCATGTTGTGGATGCTTCGCAGGCCCCTCTGATAGCATCGCGGCTACTCAATCCGGATACGCGAGACGCTTTCATCGCCCAACTAAGGATCGAATACGAGCAGCTGCGACGGGCGCTGGGCACGCGCAAAACAGTATCGCTCGAATATGCCCGCGCCCATCCCTTCCATATAGATTGGAAAAACTATGCCGCTATCCCGCCGGCGCAAACGGGCCTGCAAATCCTGCATAATATCCCTCTGACGGAGCTCGTACCCTATATAAATTGGAATTATTTTCATGTAGCATGGAGGATAAGCCCCAAATACGCCGCCCCCGACAGCCTCGCAACCCTATCGCCCGACGAAAGCCGGAAAGTGGCCGATGCCAAAGAATTTGCCAACGACGCTCGCACGATACTCAGCAGCATCACAGCATCAGGCAGCGTTTATTGCAAGGCCATCTACGGCATATTCCCCGCATATTCCGACGGCGATAATATCTGCCTCGACAACAAATTCGTATTCCCAATGCTACGCCGGCAAGAATACAACGCAGAGGATGTATACAAATCTCTCGCCGACTTCGTGCGACCGGCCTCGGAGGGCGGAACAGACTACGTTGGCGCCTTTGCCGTCAGCGTAGCATCAAGCGCGCCGGCCGACGATGACGTATACGCCGCACTGCTAGCCCAAAGCCTGTACGACCGCCTTGCCGAAGCCGCCGCAGAGTATCTCCACCGACGCCTGCGACTTGAGTTCTGGGGATATGCGCCTCACGAACAACTCGACATCCCAGCTCTCTTCAAAGACAAGTACGTGGGCATCCGACCGGCCATAGGCTACCCCTCAATACCCGACCAAGGCCTTAACCACGAACTCAATCGCCTGCTCGGCTTCGACCGCATCGGCATATCCCTCACCGAAAACGGAGCCATG
>JAITHO010000201.1 GCA_031279915.1 Tannerellaceae bacterium | reverse complement strand
GTTCGCAGTTCCGCAGCATACGACCGCCTCACCAAAAAAGAGCTGTTCGAAAACGTTTCTAAGTACAAGATGTCGGCGGCCACGCTTGCCACCAAGATCAATTATAAGCGCGATATGTTTCCGGAAGATACCCTCCTGAAATACACAGGCATACGTCCCACGCGCTCTGACCTCAACTACTTGTACGATACCGACACCACGCGGCTGAAGGGGTGGGTTGCACGCTGGATGACCGCCCAAACCTACATGGGCTTCACCACTGGCGGACATACGGGCGAGGAAGTTTTCCTTGCCGCCTTGCATCCCCAAGGTCATGTGCCTAAAGGCGTGAATACCAACATCGAAATCAACGCCTACCTCTGCGCTCTTTTCGGACTTACGCGCAACGACCTCGACCACCTTACCGCAAAATACTATGCGCCAGACTCTATCGTATTCGACAAAAACAAATACGACAGGGCCATAATCACTGAAAACGGCAAGACCCTCCTCAAGATTACGAATCGATCCAACAAGCGCGAAATCCAGCTCCCCGCTTACACTAACCTTGTCATTCACAGGGCAAATGCAAGCGCTCTCCCCGACACGGCCTACGCTCCTTCGGTTGCGATCCACGTTGACATCAACAAGCAATTTTATATAAACGGCGACTACCTGAAAGGCTACCTGGAAAAGCGTTAGAGCCACATGAACGGCCTCTGGGTACTCCTTATCATAGCCACATATTTCGCGGCTCTCCTCGTCATTTCTCGCATTACAGGCGGTAAGGACGGAGACAGCAACGATGCTTTTTTTCTCGGCAATCGCCAGTCGCCCTGGTACATCGTGTCGATCTCCATGATTGGCGCGTCGCTGTCGGGGGTGACCTTTGTGTCGGTTCCCGGCATGGTTAGGAGCATTGATATGACTTATATGCAAACGGTTCTTGGCTTTTTTGTTGGTTATATAGTCATTGCTCGCGTTTTGTTGCCCCTGTACTATAATCTTCGGCTCACTTCGATTTATGCGTATCTCGGTAAGCGGATAGGGCCTCGCGCTCATCTGACGGGCACGTCTTTTTTCCTGTTATCGAAGATGATAGGCGCGGCGGCTCGGTTCTATCTCGTGGCGGTAATACTGCAAACTTACGTGTTTGAGGCCTGGGGCGTGCCCTTTGCGGTGACTTCCCTGGCGAGCGTTGCCCTCGTGTGGGCTTATACCTTCCGCAGCGGAATTAAAACGATTGTTTGGACGGATACTGTGCAGTGTATCTGCTTTATAGGCATGCTCGTAATGATTATCTGGAGCGTTGGCCAAAAGCTTGGACTCGATGCCGACGGCTTGGCTTACACTATCCGGACAAGCGCTCACTTTCGCATCTTTGAATGGAGCGATCTGCATAGCACTCAGCACTTTGCCAAGCAATTCATTAGCGGTATTTTCATCACTATCGTCATGACCGGCCTTGATCAGGATATGATGCAGAAGAATCTTTCCTGCCGGAATCTTCGTGAGGCCCAGCGGAATATGTATACTTACGGATTTTTGTTTACGCCGGTTAATTTCCTGTTTTTGAGCCTCGGTTTGCTGCTGTTAACGCTTGCATCTCAGCAAGGTATCCCCCTACCCTCTTCGAGCGACGACATTCTTCCCATGTTTTGCGCCGGCGATATGCTTGGAGGAGCCATGCCCGTATTTTTTGCGATCGGCATCATTGCAGCAGCGTTCAGTAGCGCCGATTCGGCTCTGGCTGCACTCACAACAGCCTTTTGTGTAGACATTTTGAGGATAGAGAAGGAGGCTGATGAAGGCCGTGCACGGAGGATCCGCAGGCATACGCACATTGGGATGGCCGTTGTTTTTGCAGTTATCATCCTCGCATTCAAAGCCCTGAACAGTCGCAGCGTTATCGACGCCATCTACATGATTGCCTCTTACACATACGGGCCACTGCTGGGCCTCTTTGCCTTCGGGCTGTTCACTCGCCGAAAGCCTGTCGACCAACGGATTCCGATTGTGTGCATCCTCTCGCCCATCGTTTGCTTTGCGCTGAGTATGTTGGCCAAACGATGCTTTGGATACACATTTAGCTACGAAATGCTGATGATAAATGCTTCAATAACCTTCGCCGGCCTCTGGATTGGAAGCGAAAAAGGGGCGATGAAAGCCGACACTTGCTGAGTGGAATCCGTAGAGCCTCGTCAAATCTCCCAATTATTCCGTACATTCACTATACATTAATATATATATAAAAGAACAACCATGAGAACAAAGCTTTTTTACGTATGCCTGCTGCTCATCGCGGCCATTGGCAACTACATGTCGGCACAGCCTGCCCAGAAAATGATCAGCGTTGTGGTATCGCCCGACCGCGCAGACTGGAAGTACAAGACGGGCGAAGATGCAACTTTTACCATCCAAGTTTTGCAATATTCGGTACCTATCAAGGATGCGACGGTTGACTATGAACTTGGTCCGGAGTTTTTCCCTAATGTTATAAAGAAAGATGTTAAGCTGAAAGACGGCAAGCTCACGCTTAAGGCTTCGATGAAAGAGCCCGGCTTCCTCCGTTGCAAGGCGACGGTCAAAATTGGCGGGCGCACGTACGAAGGTTTAGCCACAGCGGCCTTCGACGAAGGCAACATCAAGCCCGCCACGGAGGATCCAAAGGACTTCGACGCTTTCTGGGCCTCCACCATCGAGGAAGCTCGCAAGATTTCCCTTGACCCCCTCCTCAAACTTTTGCCCGAGCGATGCACTCCGACGCAGAACGTGTTCGAAGTGAGTTTTCAAAACGACCGCTTCGGTTCGCGAATCTACGGCATATTGATTATGCCCAAGAAAGCAGGCAAGTATCCAGCCATTCTGCAAGTTCCCGGCGCCGGACTCCGCCCGTACAACGGCTCTAACTACGGCGACGAGGTGATCACACTCGAAATCGGCATCCATGGAATCTCGGTGACGCTGGCTCCCGAAGTTTACTTCAACCTCTCAGCCGGCGCCCTCTCCGGCTATTGGAATCTGAACCGCAATGACAAATCAACGCACTACTACAAACGAGTTTACACAGGCTGCGTGCGTGCCGTGGACTTCATTTTCACGCTTCCGGAGTTCAACGGTCGGACGATTGGCGTAACCGGAGGCAGTCAGGGAGGCGCATTGTCGATCGTGACGGCCGGACTTGACTCGCGGATAGGCTTCCTCGCTCCGTTCTACCCCGCCTTGTGCGACTATGCCGGCTATCTGAAAGGGCGTGCAGGCGGCTGGCCTCATTACTTCCGCGACAGCAAACCAGCTCCGGGCGATGTTGAAACCTTGTCCTACTTCGACGTTGTGAACTTTGCCCGTCGAGTGAAAGCTCCCGGCATTTATTCGTGGGGATTCAACGATGTAACCTGCCCACCAACCTCTATGTATGCGGCTTACAA
>JAITHO010000144.1 GCA_031279915.1 Tannerellaceae bacterium | reverse complement strand
GATTTCGGCGGATCGTTCCGCAATGCCGAAGGGCATCTCCCGTATGGCTCCGACGGATCAGTGCGCATCAAGCACGGAGCCTTCGTTGATGAAACTCCCGGAGAGGAATATCATACAATCTCCGGAATGAACTTCCGCATCACACGCTACGCCGACGTCCTGCTGATGGCAGCAGAGGCGCATAATCGCAAGCCGGGAGCCGACGACGCCAAAGCTCTTGCATACGTCAACCAGCTCAGAGCCCGCGCTGAAATGCCCAACCTGACCGGCGCCGGCGATCAGCTTTTCGAAGCCATCAAACAGGAGCGGCGATTCGAACTTGCCTTCGAGTTTGTGCGATACCAAGATCTGATTCGCTGGGGCGACGCCGCAAAGGCGCTTGCCGACAAAGGCAAAAAGATTCCGCGCGGCGATGGCACTTTCTTCGAGTTTCCCGACGCAGGATTCAAGGATAGACACCAACTGTTGCCCTTCCCTGAGGCAGAGATGAACGTCAATCCGAATTTGATGCAGAATCCCGGCTGGTAGCATAATTTGAGAGCTTCACAAAATGCAGCTATAGCCTTAATCGGCTATACCCCCAAACTTTCGCTCACGACTATTTGTAAGCGGGGCGTAATAATTTCAGCTATTTTATCCCCCGACTATTACAAAGCGGCGCAAGGAAGCAATTTCCAATTTATTTCATGGATATTCCTTTTTGGCGGATAATAATATGTGGTTTTATAAACCCGTGAGCGTGTTTGGGGGTAGCACATCGATTCGGAGGCTCCATGATTTCTGTCCGGACGCCTCAGAATCGATTCGGAGGCTCCAAAATTTCTGTCCGGACGCCTCAGAATCGATTCGGAACCCCCCATAGTGGTCAAAATACTGGAGGTACTGAACATTTTCTCTCTCGTGCAAAGCTCTCAGTTTTTACCCGCGTATGGGCATCCGACTAACGTTAGGTTGGCTATAAATCCGGAATTCCGGTGCCAGACTAACGTTAGTTTGAGGTAAAAAATACGCTCTGCGTATACTCAATCCTTGCGTAATTCGTTATTATACCATATTATTAATATCATATTCATCATGAAAAATATTTTCCTCCTTTCACTTGCTATAATTGCAGTTTGCTCCTGTTCCTCGCCTAAAAGCCTGGAATTTATCACTACCACCGAATCTTCCCCCTGGGAAACTCAAGCTCCTGTTACTGCCGAACGGATTGAAGGCGACTTCGATCTTACTATTGACACATCAAGCCGGCAGCAAACGATGGAGGGTTTCGGTACCTGTTTCAACGAATTGGGATGGACTTCGCTCCAGCGGCTCGACGAGAATGAGCGTGAAGGTATCTTGCGAGAGCTTTTCGCTCCTGGCGCCGGCGCTTCGTTTGTTATTTGCAGAATGCCGGTTGCGGCCAATGATTTCTCGCTCGACTGGTATTCTTACAATGAAGTCGATGGGGATTTCGCGATGCAGAACTTTTCTATTGATAACGATCGCAAAACATTGATCCCTTTCATCAAGAGCGCGCTTGCTCATCAGCCGGAGTTGCGGATATGGGCCTCGCCATGGTCGCCGCCTTCGTGGATGAAACATAACAAGCACTATGCAAGTCGTTCAACCGCCGCTATGGCTCGCCGAATGGCCGCGTCGGGAAGTACCTATATGACTAAAGTTGTTGATAACGGGCTGCCTGAAGACCGCCAGGGGTCTGAGGGCACGGATATGTTCATCTGCGAAGATCCTTATTATAAGGCCTACGCTCTGTATTTCGCAAAGTTCATAGAAGCTTATCGCAACGAAGGCATAGACATATTTGCTGTTATGCCTCAAAACGAATTTAACTCGGCGCAGATATTCCCAAGCTGCTGCTGGACTGCCGCCGGACTTGCCCGCTTCATTGGCGATTATCTTGGTCCTGCCATGGAGAACGAGGGCGTGGAGCTGATGTTCGGAACCATGGAACGGGCCAACGAAGCCCTTGTCGATACTATACTAACGGACGCTGAGGCCGGACGCTTTGTCAAAGGCATAGGATTCCAATGGGCAGGTAAGAATGCTGTGCCTGGTATCCACAAACGTTATCCCGACATGAAGCTCTATCAAACGGAGCAGGAGTGCGGCAACGGCAAAAATGACTGGAAAGGCGCTACCTATTCCTGGAATCTTATGAAACATTACCTCAACAACGGCGTATCGGCTTATATGTATTGGAACACTTCGCTGATGGAAGGCGGGATCAGTCGCTGGGGATGGGCGCAAAACTCACTCGTGGTTGTTCGCGAGGACAACTCCTGGTCGTTCACGCACGAGTATTATATAATGAAGCACCTCAGCCATTATGTTGTTCCCGGAGCCGTGAAGCTTGCTACCGGAGGCGGCTATGAAGATGCGCTGGCCTTCCTTAATCCCGACGGATCCGTTGTCGTTGCAGCGGGCAACAGTAGCGACGCTCCGGTAACTCTGCGCATGAATATCAACGGAACGGCTTATAGTCCGGTCTTGAAGCCTGCCTCGGTCAGTACTATTCTCTTCCGATAATTTATTAACAGCACATACTATTATGAAACAACCACACATCACCAAGAATCTCATATCGCTTGCGATATTATCGCTCTTAGTATTTCTCCCCACCCTTGCCGCGGCTCAGCATCCTTTCATGCAACATCTCTATACCTATTATATAGAGAACACGGAGGTGTTCGAGCTGAATCAGGAGGAGCCGAGGGCTTATTTCCTGCCGGCAACGAAGCTATCGCTCAACGGGCAATGGAAGTTCATGTACGGCGATGTTCCGGAGGATATTCCGAAGGATTTCTTTGCCGAAGGAATGGATGATGGGGCATGGTCGGCTATTCCGGTTCCGGCTAATTGGGAGATGCATGGCTATGGGGATAAGCTTTTCCGGAACGTGAACTCGCCTTTTAAGGCCGATCCGCCGCGCGTACCTCGCGAGTATAATCCCACGGGAGCCTATCGAACGAGCTTTGAATTGCCGGCCGATTGGGAGGGGAAGGAGATCTTTCTCCGATTCGAGAAGGTTGCATCGGCTTCCTTTGTTTGGATAAACGGCAGGGAGGTGGGATATAACGAGGGAGCGCAGGAGCCGGCGGAGTATCGGATAACCGATTTCGTTCGGGAGGGAAAGAACTTCCTGGCCGTGCTCGTCCTGAAATATTCTGATGGATACTACCTGGAGGGACAGGATTACTGGAGGCTGGCAGGCATCTTCGACGACGTTACGCTGTATGCCGCTCCGGCAACGCGCATATACGACTGGCAGATCTCTACCGTATTCGATAGTTCATTCGCCGACGCTCGGCTTACTGTCAATACCCTTGTTAAGTCTTACGATAAGGCTCCGAAGGGGAGGTACCGCCTGGCGGCTCAGTTGTTCGATCCGGAGAATAAGCTTGTCGCTACGCTTGCCTCCGATGCTTTCAACGCTGATGCGCTGAAGACTGTCGGCATGACTAAGATGATAAGGACGCCGCGGAAGTGGAGCGCTGAAACGCCATCGCTCTATCGCTTGAGGATGCAACTCCTCTCTGGAGCAAAGGCCATCGATAGCACAGAGGTCCGCATAGGATTCAAGCAAACGGAGATTCGCAACGGAGTATTCTACCTCAATGGAGTCCCCATCAAGATAAGCGCTCAGAACTCGCACATGCAGCATCCCGACATCGGACACGTGATGCGCGAAGACATCATCCGGCAGGACTTCGCCATCCTCAAGCAATTTAACTTCAATGCCGTCCGAACATCACACTATCCGCCGGTGAACAAGTATCTCGACCTGGCCGACGAGTACGGCCTATACATCATCGACGAAGCAGGAACCGAAGCTCATGCCACCGAATACATCTCGCGCGACAGCTCCTTCACGGCCATGTACCGCGAGCGAGTGAGGCAGATGGTCGTGCGAGATCGAAATCATCCGTCGGTGCTCTTCTGGAGCGCCGGCAATGAGAGCGGCGAGGGCTTCAACATCTCCGAAGTCGTTAAGGAAGGTCGCCGGCTTGATCCTACGCGCTACTGGATGTACGGCGGCAATGCCTTCGCTCATCCGGCCGAAGAGATCATAGGGCCGCGCTATCCCACGCCCGTAGAGCTCGAAATGCAGATAGGTATGTCGCCCGATTCGCTGGATAATCGGCCATCCTTTATGGACGAGTATCTCTCGGTGGCTGGGAATGGCGGAGGAGGAATGGATGACTACTGGCGGGTGATCCGTGCGCATCCGCGGATAATGGGCGGAGCCATCTGGGATTTCGTAAGCCCCGGACTGCGCGAACGGGCCCGGGCTCTAAAGGATGCGTCGCCATACAGAACTCCTGTTCATCTGATGGGGAATGCCAAGCTGAGGCAAGGGCCTCACGGCAAAGCTCTCGACTTGAACGGGCATGACCAATGGGCGGAAGTATATCGCAGCCACAACGTGGAGATCTCCGGCGATAAGCTGGCTATCACTCTCGACTTATTTCCACGCAAGCTGGTCAGCAGCTGCGGCTCGTTTCTGACAAAGGGGAGCTGGCAGTTTGGGCTGCAGCAGCGCGGACGAGATTCGCTGGAGTTCTATATCTATACCAACAAAGCATACTCACTGAAGGCTGCGCTGCCTGATAATTGGGAGAACAACTGGCACAGCCTGCTCGCTATTTACGACGGAGAAAGCATGCAACTCAGCATTGACGGCAAGATTGAGGCCAAGGGCAAGGCTTCGGGAAACATTCGCAACTTCCCCTTCCCCCTCAACATTGGTCGAAATGCCGAGATTCACGGGCAGGAGACCAACGTTTATATCTGCGACGCTATCATCGACCGCGTTGGAATCTTCGGCAAAGATTTCGACGGAACGCTATCGCCCGAACATGCCTTGCTATGGCTCGACTTTGAGGAGGAGACCGACGAGGGCGAGTTCTTCAGCTACGGCATAGGAGCGCGTACCTACGGAAGCATCTGGCCCGACCGCCGAGTGCAGCCGGAGATGTGGCAAATGAAGAAAACGACCCAGCCAATAGCCTTCCAATGGACGGACCCTGAGGCCGGCGAAGTGGAAATTACTAACCGCAACCACTTCACCTCATCCGCCCAATACGAGATCTGCTGGACGCTTGAGGCCGACGGACTGACCTTGCAGCAAGGCGTCATCCCCACCAACATTCCCCCGCTATCATCTGCCATTGTCAAGCTGCCTTTCGCGCAACCCGACTTGCAGCCGGGAGCCGAATACCGAATCTGCTTGCGAGCTCTACTGAAGAAGGACGAACTCTGGGCGCCGGCTGGGCACGAGCTTGCATGGGAGCAGCTGGATCTGCCTTGGAGAATTGCCGCCGAAGCCAAAAAGATTGCAGCTCCGCCTGTATCCTTCAGCGATGAGGGAGGGCACATCTGCGTCGAAGGCGAGGGATTTTCCTACACCTTCTGCAAGGCAAGGGGCCTGCTGCTATCTATCCTTATCGACGGCGAAGAGGCTCTGCTGTCGCCCCCTACCCTCAACCTTTGGCGCGCGCCGCTGGCCAATGAGCAGGATGCATGGAACTCCCGCACGGTTTACGCGCCCAACCGACTGAAGGGCTACGGGCAGCAGGTCGCAGCTGAGTTTTATGATGCCGGACTGGATACTCTAACCCGACTGCCCCTCGCCGTCGAGGCTTTCGAGCGCAACGGAAAGGCGCATGTCAGAGTGCGGAACCTTACGATGATGGGAGCCAACGAATGGGAGAACCGCGACCTATATATCCGCGGCATACAGTACAATGGATTTGAGGAGATATACGACTACACTATCGACGGCAACGGTACTCTACGGCTTGCGCACTCCATCATCCCCGCCGGACGCATGCCTCTATGGCTACCGCGAATCGGCCTCACCATGACTCTCCACAAGCGATTCGACCTTGTCGAATGGTACGGACGAGGCCCGCAGGAGAACTATCCCGACAGAAAATCCGGCTACCGCATCGGTATCTACCGATCGACCGTTGACGAGATGTACGAGCCATACCTCATCCCGCAGGATCATGGCCTACGCACCGACATCCGTCGCCTACGGCTCGCCGACAAGCAGGGACAATCCATCGCCTTCGCCTCCGACCATCTGTTCAACTTCAACATCTCCCGCTTCTCAACCGACAACCTCACCAAGGCCAACTACACCTATCAACTTCGCCCGCAGGATGGCCTCACCCTCAACATCGACTATGCCAGCTCCGGCGTGGGATGCACGGCTCGCTCCATCTTCCCCGCCTACCGCGCATATCCGCAGGAGTACAACAGAGTGTTAGAAATAAGGATAGGGAGGTAAAGAAGGCGATGCTATTTAACTCCCTGCCTTTTCTTGGCCAGGGAGCATCAATATGGCAAACCATTTAAAATTGGCGCAGGCTAATTGCCCGTTAGGGCATCCATCTCAATAGAAAGCACGTCACCTATGCATTTTCCCCGTAAGGGATACACATAATATATATGCTGTGCATCCCCTACGGGGAAGTTGTTAGACTTGGATAGCATATTTCTATTGATATGAATGCCCTACGGGCAACTAAGCTCGCGACTATTATTGTACCTAAACGAATAGCGCACCGATTACAAAGCCGCGTGAGCCTGGGCATCATTTCCCCTTCTTGACCTGATATTTTTAATGCGTTTGCCCTCGGGAGCATCCTCTTTCTCAGCCATACTTGCCGGGCTGATCCGCTAAATCGCTCCATTGCCGGCCTAGTCGCCAGGTTTTGCCCTGAAAAAGGATCGGCCTCCGCCGAGCTTATCACTGAGCTCGGCAAGCATATCTGCCTCCGCCGAACATATCGGTGAGGCGCAAAAAACGATTTGGAGCTACCGATATTATCGGTGAGCCAAAAAGGCCTTTTTTGGAGCAAACGTGAGTGATCATTGGTCGCAAAATTCCGGTTTGAAGGAAATGAGGAGCCATCTTAGGCTCAAAAAAAATAATTGACGCCAATGTGGCAGATTAATTCTCTCGAAAAAAACGAATTGATGCCAATGTGACATGCCCTTTGCTCAAAAAAAACCGTTTGGGCTCACCGATAAGTTC
>JAITHO010000108.1 GCA_031279915.1 Tannerellaceae bacterium | reverse complement strand
TGTACAATAGCTCCAAATTATTTTCCGCAGCCTATTGTCATTTGACAATAGCTCCAAATTATTTTTCCGCAGCCTAAAGTTCTTCGCATTTAGATCGGGCTCACAATTTTGGTGGCCTTCCAGGGCTTCAGTCGGGAGCGGAGGCCAATTTCGATGCGGAAGCGTTCGGAGGGGAGCTCGGCGGGGTCGATTACGGCCAGGAATCCGCAGTCGGCTTTAGCCGTATCGTCGATGACGTCGAATCGGCGCTCAAACCATGGCCGGCACACGAGGCGCGGAGCATCTCCATCCTCACCTATTATATATATGTATATGTCCTCCTGCTCCATTAGTGCGGCGGGGTCGTTGAGATAAGCCCAGCCGTCGATGATGAGGAAATCATCCTCCCTGCGGGTTTCGACATGGGCGGTGATGCCTTCGTTGAAGGAGATGGCGGCTTTGCTTCGGTCGGCTCTGAGGGGAGTTTGAAGGGCGGATAATGGATAGTGAGGCATGCGATAGAGCTTCATGCGCTCGGCTTCGGAGAGCTTGGCGGCAAGCGTCTGTTCAAACTGCGGATAGCGGAGGCCGAGACTGCCTCCGACGGTGCGCCAGCGATAGCTTGACACTATCTTTTGCTCATATCGGCGCTCGGCCTTTCGATAGCAATAAGCCGTTGAAAGGATGCAGAAAAGCAGAGCGAGAGCGGGGAAAAAGCGTACGACTTTATCCAGCCCGAACGCCTTTGAATTGTTCGCAACAAGAAGAGCGGTCAAGGCGAGAAACATGCTGCCGTAGATTCGGTATCGCCAGGGCGCCGCCGATTCGCCGCCAAAAACGGGCTCATTGCCGACGGAGGTGGCCGCTGCCGTGAGGAAGAGCGTCGTGAGGCAGGCATAAATGAACAGATTCGTGCGGTATATTCCCTTAAATATTCCCCAAACGTAAATGGCGGCACAGGCTATTCCGGTCGCAACGGCTATGTATCCTGCTGAAGGTATCCACAGATTGCAGCCTGCAAACACGAATACGTTCAGGATCTTGACGTCCAAATGTTCCATGAGGCCGCCGCCAACGCGCGATGATTCAAGGTCGACGAAGTACATCGCCGCCGCCGTGACCGATATAAGGCTGAAGGCGATTAACTCCCACCGCCTTTTCATCACCCACAAACATGCCATGAGCGGAGGTATCATCAGCATGCCGTTGCCGTTAGAATATATGGTCAGAAGCGATACCGCAATGCCCGCAACAAACGATCCGCGACGCTCCGACAGGATGAGGGTTATAGACAAAAGCGTGAGCATTACGCTACCGATATTGGCCACGCCCGACATCGCCCACAGGTTATTGCCAAGGTTCTGACCGTTGAAAAGCAGCAGGATGATGAGCGAGATGGCCAGGCCCTTTGCCGAGCTTCGACGCGAACTTGCATAGTAGAGCAGGAAGGCGATGGCAAGCAAAAACAGGCTGGTGATTATAATATAAGCCGAATAATTCAGCTGCCCGCAGGCGATATATACTCCCAGAACCACGAGACGCATCAGCACAAGCCGATGCATATTCCCGGCCTCGAGCATAAGGCGGAATTTCTCACCGCTATCGCCTTTGAGGAAGTAGACGAGGAAGTTCTGCAAAGCCGAATAATCGTCGTCCATAGGAATGTTAACTCCAAATCGGATAACTATCGCCAGGTAAACGACGGCTGCGATGGCCGCCAGGGTCCAGAGAAAGCAGTTGAGATGCTTAGCGTTCATCTTAATCGAAAATAAATGCTACCATTTCTTTTTGAAATCGCCCCGCGAAAAGAACTTTTCGATGAGGCAATAAAGGAGGATGAAGAAGTAGCGCGTTCCCATCTCGCGGATCTTGAGCTTCGATTCGCCAGCCTTGCGATTAGTCCAACTGTTTGGGAGGATGCGATACGAATATCCGCGGATGATGATCTTAAGCGGAAGTTCAACCGTGAGATTGAAGTGCGGGGAGAGCAGCGGCTGCAGTCCGTCGATGGCGCTACGCTTGTAAAGCTTGAAGGCGTTGGTGGTATCGTTGTATCGGGTTCTGAACATGATTCGGATGATATGGTTTGCCAGCCGATTGAGCCAGAGCTTGTGCTTTGGATAGTCGAAGGTACGTCCGCCGGCGCTCCATCGGGTTCCGAACACGGCGTCGCAATTCTCCTGGATCATCAGACTATAAAAAGCTATCAGATCGGCAGGATCGTCGGACATGTCGGCCATGAAAATCGCCACGCAGTCGCCTCGGTACTCCGACAGCCCTTTCCTTACGGCATAACCGAAGCCGTTCGGCCCTGAGTTCGTAACGTAGCGCAGCGTGGGATATTCCTTGCAGGCCTCCGCGAGTATAGCCTCGGTTGCATCCTTCGAGTTATCGTTGACGACCAAGATCTCATGCTCAATGCCGGCCTCCCGGAGCGTATCGTACAGATGCCGCAGGGTCTCGGCAATGCAGCCTTCTTCGTTATAAGCGGGGATGACTATGGAGAGGGTCATTGATGCAGTAAATGGCCGGCATTGTTATCGTTCGGACATAGCCTCGAAAATCTCCTCGCATGTACGTCGCAAATCATACTGCCAATGCCACTGGGGATAGTGGGCCTTGAACTTCGAGAGGTCGGAGATGTACCATATATGATCGCCGATGCGGTTCGTATCCGTATAAACTAACTTCATCTTCTTGCCGGCAATTTCTTCGCAGAGGGCAATAGCCTCCAGCATCGAGCAGTTGGCGAATCGGCCTCCGCCCGCATTATAAACCTCGCCCTGCCGCGGATTTTGGTAGAAGCTCCTGAACATCTGTATGAGATCGTGGGAGTGTATATTGTCGCGAACCTGCTTGCCCTTGTAGCCAAAGATGGTGTATTCCCGACCGCTCACGGCGCACTTCATCAAGTAGGAAAGGAATCCGTGCAGCTGAGCGCCCGAGTGCGACGGCCCCGTGAGGCATCCCCCGCGAAATACTCCTACGTTCATCCCAAAATACCTGCCGTATTCCTGCGCAAGAACATCGGCGGCCACTTTGGATGCTCCGAAGAGAGAGTGTTTCGACTGGTCGATGCGCATGTTTTCGTCAATCCCATTCTCAAAGTAAGGATGCTCGGCAGAGATTTCCCATCGCGTTTCGGTTTCAACAAGGGGCAACTCGTTCGGCGCGTCGCCATAAACTTTGTTGGTTGACGTGAAGATGAATACCGACTGCGGATGCGCATGAAGTCGGGTACATTCCAGCAGATTGGAGGTACCCACGGCATTCACTCCGAAGTCTGTAAGCGGTTCGCGCGCTGCCCAGTCGTGGCTTGGCTGCGCGGCGGCGTGGATAACCAGAGCAATGTCATGGCCGTAAGTCTTGAAGATGCGCTCCATGGCATCGAACTCGCGAATGTCGGCCGAATAGTGCGTATAGTTCGGAACTGATGATTCGAGCAGCTTCTCGTTCCATAAGGTCGAAGCCTCATCGCCGAAGAATCGGGCTCGCATGTTATTGTCGATACCTACAATCAGATCCATCTCTGCAGCAAAAGTCCGAACGGCTTCGCTGCCAATTAATCCGGCCGAGCCGGTAATGATCGCTATTTTCATTGGGTTAATATGTTTTTGAGTGAAGATTCATTAGCTCTGATCCATTCGAACAAGTCGGCGAGCAGTTGCGTCATGCTGCGAGTGGGGCGCCATCCGGTTTCAGCCGTAGCGTAACGATAGTCGGTGATGTAGATAGGAATATCGCCCGGACGTGGATTTGGGCTGGGGATAACGCGAATACGGTTGCCGGTAATGACCTCGCATGCCTCAGTGAGTTCGCGAAGCGAGAAGCTGATCGCAGAGCCGCCTCCAATGTTGAAAGTTTTGCCGCCAACGCTGTCGAAGTTGTTCATCTCATAGTCTATAATATCGAAGAGGTCGAGGATGTGCAAGGCGTCGCGCACCTGCTTCCCGCATCCCCTGTAACCGATATAGGCAAGCTCCTTGCGCCAGAAATGCGCAGCCATCCATAGAGTCACCACTCCCTGATCGATTTTGCCCATCTGCCGCGGCCCAGCGATGACGCCGCACCGATTTACGACCGCCTGCAGCCCATAAAACTCCTGATATTCCTGGAGGATAAGCTCCGATGCCAGCTTGGTCGCTCCGTAGAGCGATCGAGCCCCCTTGAGCGGAAAGTCCTCAGCAATTCCGTGAGCCGAAGCCCCCGGATGCAGCTGCTCATCGTCGAGCGCAAATCGCGTATCATCCTCATGGTAAGCCAGCGTCTCCAGCATTCGGACAGGATAAATCCGGCTGGTCGACAGGAAAAGGAACTTAGCCTTGTGCCGCACGGCAAGGTTCAGCAGGTTAATAGTTCCGTTCAGGTTGGAATGAATAAGATAGTCAGACGATCCGCCCATTCCGGCCATAACCGAAGGCTCAGCCGCCGCGTCGATAATGAAATGCAGAGGCTCGTCGAACAGCAGATCCTCCACATTGCGCACGTCGCCATGCACAAATCCTACGCCCATCTCCCGCAGCCAAGGCAGATTCAACTCCGAGCCCCGCCGCTTCAAATTATCCAGCGCAATAACACGACAGTCCGGATACCTCCCCTTCAAACAGCAGGCAAGATTCGAACCAACAAAACCGGCTCCACCGGCAATAAGAATTGTTTCAGACATAGAGATATTTATTTGAGTGAGTTATTTTTTGACATGATAATATATTATTGTAGAGGCGTGTCGAAAAATAGTCCGGCCTCCAAAACAGACGTTGTCAAAAAGCCATTCCTGTAAAAAAACAGGTCATTCCCGCGAAGGCGGGAATCTCCGATCGACATAAGTGTTGCCTGTACAATATAAACCATATTCCGAACCACATCAGTCATACCACCCTATACTTAAATCGTTCCACTCTGGATTCATTTTGCCGACAAGTCTTTCCTTCCAGGTTCTGTTCCACTTCTTCAACTGTTTTTCTCGAGATATTGCGCGGCCAGCGTCCTTAAAGCAATCATACCATACAAGCTTTGTGACGTTGTATTTATTCGTAAAGCTTTTCTCTTCGCCCATTTTGTGTTCATAAACTCTGCGTGCTAAATTATTTGTGATGCCTATGTATAAGGTCGTATTATGCGCGTTTGCCAATATATAAACATAGAATTTGTTCATCGCATCCGTGATGTATTACTTTGGTTCTACTTGGAGAGAATTAAATATTGCGAAGACGCTATTGCATTCGTCCCCTTTTTCGATCGGAGATTCCCGCCTTCGCGGGAATGACTTATTTTTCTAACATCGTGATATTTTATGAACCTGGGAAAAATAGAGCTAAAATACCGATGTGTTTTGTCCCTACAATTGCAGGAAAAAATCGAAAGTGATTCGTTTCGGATGCTGAAAAAAATTGGAGCTAAGTTTTAAAACATTTAGCTCCCGAATAATCCATTTGCAGCCTAATCGAACTTGCGAAGCATTGGATCTAAGCGTCAAGCACGCCAGTTGACGAAATAATGTCGTACACCCTGCAAGTTTCGCGAACCATTTTATTAATGGAGAAAAGCTTCAAGCGTTCCTGTCCCTTCGAACGAAGTTCGTTCGCCAGAGAATCATTGTCGAGAATTTTGCCGATACATTCGCAAATCGAATCCGCCTCAAGCGGATCAAAGTATAAAGCAGCCTCGGCGGCAATTTCCGGAAAGCAACTCGCGCGGCTGAGAGCCACGGGGCAATTGTTGTGAAAAGATTCGAGGATGGGGATTCCGAAGCCTTCGTACAGCGACGGATACGCAAAGAGGCGGGCATGCCTGTAAAGCGATGCAAGCTCAGCATCAGAGGCGAAGATCTGGACGATCTGCCGCTCGACGCGCATGCCGGCAAAGGCCGCCGCTTCCTGCTTATCAAAAGGCCTGCCGGTGCAAACAAGCTTAAGTTCAGGCTTTGCACGCAGCAACGGGCTGATGGCCCTAAGGAAAGGAAGGAAATTCTTGTAACCCCTGCGTTCTCCCACATATAATATATAGTTGCTGAAAAGTTGTGGAGCGGGAGTTTGAATCTGCTGATATCCGTGATGAACAACAGAAACTTTGTCGGGAGCAATATTGCAGAGGTCAACGATGTCGTTTTTCGTGTTGTGGCTAACGGCGATAATGTGCGCCGCTTGTTGAAGAAGTTGGATTTTTTGCGCCGCAGTCCGGTCGTAGAAAAGAAAAGAAGAATTGAACTTTTCGTGCGTCAAATCGTGTACGGTGAGCACAAAAGGCTTGCGAAGTCGTTTGAGGAAATAATTGTCGTAATAAGTGGGATGAAAGACGTCGAAATCATGCTGTGATATAGCTTTTTTTGAGAGGCAGTTGTTCGCCCGATAATAGTATTGCCTTTTGATCCGGAAAGGCAGCTGTGGAAAGATAGAATCGTGGTTTATTCCTATCTTTTGGAGGTGATTATTCTCCGAATATCTGATAGGGAGTATGAATTCATAGTCATCAGGCAGGTTAGCAATAAGGTCGCAAAAGTATCGAGTAATTCCGCCAAATCTTTGGAAGGAAAACATTTGGTGGTCGTATAGGATTTTCATTTCAGTTCTGCGCAGTTGCATTGTTTGATATACTCTACATCCGCTTTGATAAGAGATTTTTTATTATCAAAATATTTAGCGCTTAGTCTGAAGATAATCCGGAAATACAAGGAAACGTACTGAATGAAATGTGCATTCATTTTTTTATCTGTAAGCAGATGAAGATTCTTCTTATCGGTATACAAATTAAGACCTAATTTGTCTGCAATAAACCTCAAAGATTTTTCGGAATAAAAAGCAATATGTTGTCCAGTTTCCGGAGATAAATACCACCACTCCGCCGGGTTATTCAAGTTATCAGGTAGCAGATCCGTACTAAATAATATCGATCTGGAATGTTGCAACATTTGTTCTACTTCGCGCATTGGTGCGTCAAAGTGCTCAAAAACTTCGAAGGCTGTAAGCAATGCAAAATCGTTTGAAAGTCCGGTTTTATCTATCAAATCAAAGTGTTGTGCAAAAAGATTTTCGCAATAGAGGTCTTGCCGGTAGAAATCAAATCCAACGTCTCTCATAAGACGAACAAACAAACCGTAGCCACCACCATAATCAAGAAATTGTGCTTTACGATCGAACTTACTTTTGATAATAAAAGATACTATCGTACGATACATTAAATTACGCGATACGTATCCGATATCAGAGTGCGCTATCGCGTTACTGTATGCTTCTTTCAGCCAATAAGCATTTTCGGTTTGCAAGAAATCACATACCGAACATTTATAATATGCGATACAGTATTTGCCCAAAATATTTGTGCTGAAAACATAATTACTATGACTTCCGCATATCTTACAAACTGCTTGATCTTCCATAAATGCTATAATTTAAAGGATGAACTTAAAACAATAACGCAGTAGTCGTTTGATGGAAAAAACATTTTTTGCAGAGATAGAATCAATCCTTAGATTTGAAAGTAAATATTGTGGATGTTTTAATGGGAAAGACATAGTATCTGACGGAACAAATAACCTCTTTGATTGTGTAGAAAGCGTATGAGTAGCATCGGCAGATTGCAAACCAATATTTGTAACCATATTTGTTTTAGGATATATGGATAACATGTGATAAAGCCTAAGCATGAAAACATATTGAGTATCCCAAGTGTTAATTTTATCATTTAATATATCAGGCAAGAATGAAGAGAAATAAATCTCTTCGCGTAAGCTCGTAAATAATGATTTCCGTTTGTATTTGTCTTTAAGCGCTTCAGCCCAATACGGAAAATTAACCTCATAATTCCGCCAAACTCTGCGCCATGAAGCCCATCCCCAAATATGTGTGATAGAGCAGAAATCATAGCTTAAGCTGCTATCTACAATGTTTGGAAAGAAGCAATTCCCACTGATATGACCTACCCTTTCATCGTCTTTATATCTAAGAAGCAATTCCTCGCAATAAGGGAAAAAAGAAAGATCCGGCATGCAATCATCTTCCAGAATCACCCCGTATTCCTCACAGTCAAAAAACCAGGAAATCGCCTCCGAAACAGCAATTTTGCATCCCAAATTTGTTTCGCGATACAATGTCTGTATCTCACAAT
>JAITHO010000032.1 GCA_031279915.1 Tannerellaceae bacterium | reverse complement strand
CCAATCAATCCCGAGGATTTGAATCCTCCGGCTGCTGGAGAGTAAATTATAATTTGTTTAGTAAATTTTTTTTGGGAGGCCGTTGGATGCGATATCCGGCGGCCTTTTACGTGGTGGTGTGCCATGCTCGGCACACCACAAAACAAGTCATTCCCGCAAACCGCGGGAATGACCTTTTGGGTTGATCGAATAAGCTATTTTGTGGCAGCCTCCCCTTTGGCTCAGGCTGGGTCTCAGGCTCCGGCGTAGATGAGGAATGCGAGTCCGGCTATGAAGAGGAGGAACATTCCGAGGTTCAAGAGGTGCGAGCTTCTGGGGGCGCCTTTAAATTCTTGCCAGATGAGGATTCCCCAGAGTGCGGACACGAGTGTTGCACCCTGCCCCAGCCCGTAGGAGATGGCGGCGCCGGCTTGCCCTGATGCTATCATGCTGAAGGATTGCCCCAGGCACCAGATCATGCCTCCCAGTATGCCTACGAGGTGCGTGGCGGGTCGGCCGCGGAAATATCCTGCGGGTGATATGGGCGGACCGGCCACGGGGCGTCGCATGGCGATGGTGTTGAACAGAAAATTGCTTACAAGTACTCCAACTGCGAATATGACTACGGCCGTGTATGGGGTGAGCTTGCCGGCTGCAGGCTGTGCGAAGTTGTCGAGATCCATGGAGGCTGCTACGAAGCGATAGAAGAATGCCATGATGAGCCCGGCGAGGATAGCAACGGCTATTCCTTTGGTCGGGATTTTGCCGGAGGTGGAGCTCGATGCTTTTCGCCATGCCAGGGCGTTGAGGAGGATGGCGATAGTGATGAGGGCTACGCCAATGAATATTCCGAGGGGGTCTCCTTTTGCAGAGCCGAACCAGTTGACGAGCACGCCGAGTATCAATGCGATACCTATGCCTACGGGGAATGCTACGGATAGTCCGCAGAGCGCTATGGCGGCTGCCAGAAGTATGTTGGCGGCATTGAAGATTACTCCTCCGAGGAATGCGCTTTGTAGGCTTGCCATGTCGGCTTGTGCGAGGTCGGCCATGAAGCTTCGGCCCTGGCTACCTATGCTACCGAGGGTGAATGCGGAGATGAGGGAGAAGATCAGGAGGCCGATTACGTAGTCCCAGTAAAAATATTCGTAGCGCCAGGTTCGTGATGCGAGCTTCTGAGTGTTGCCCCATGATCCCCAGCAAAGCATAGTGACGACGCAGAAGAGGATGGCGAGGCTATAGTTCTGAACTATGAACATTGCTTTTTGGGTGTTTGGATTATGGGTGCGTGGTTTTGATGGGAGCGTCGGAGTAGACTTGTGCGGCTCCGAAGCGGATAGTAACGCCTTCTGCTGGGTTGAGCCACTTGAAGGTTGCGGTATGTTTTCCTTTCGGTAATTGATATTTCCAGAAGAGTTCATGTCGGCGGATGGTATAGTTGGCGGGAAGTTCGACGGATTCGGCCAGCTGTCCGTCGATGTACATCTCGGCTTTAGCCACGTAGCCATCGTTGGCTCTGACGCTGCCTTCGAAGATTATCCCGGTGCCATCAAACTCTACGGCCCCGACATCGGCGAAGCTGCGATTGAGATTGATACGCTGAGCCGGATAGCATCCCTCGAATCCTTTTTCGAAGCGCACGGGCGTTGGGGTTTGAGTGGCAATTGTAATATTATCGCCGTCTATGGTTCCACCGTTGCGTTCTATTATTTGTAGTGCGTGCTTGTAGCTCATCTGGTAGGTTTTGTTGAGGGAGATAGTGGTGTAGGCGAAGTTGAGGTCTTCTACTTCCCGCAGGTTTTTCATCCAGTATTCCGGGATGCTATTGTATCCCAGGATGGTTCCGAGGATGCCGCCGGAGGAAGCTGGGTTGCAATCCGAATCCTGTCCGCATCGGGTTGAGATGTCGATAGTACGTGCAAAATCACCTTCGCCGTAGAGCAATCCGATGATGATGTATGCGCTGTTAATGACGGCGTCGATGTTGAAGGGGACGTACACTCCATTGGGGCATCCCACGTCGCTGCTCCACTTCTTCTCACATTCGGCCCATGTTTGCTTCCAGTCCTTGGGGTATTGTTTGTGCCAACGAATTACGTCGGCCATGCACTGGTAGAAGATGCTTTCCTGCGGAATAGTTTTTAGCGCCTCTGTTACGACAAACTCTACATCATCCGAAACGAAGGCCAGAGCGTACATGGCTCCCACGTATACACCGCCATACCATCCGTCGCCATAATTCATAATGTGGCCAATCTTGTCGGAGATCTCTGATGCCGCATTAGGCATACCGGGCGACATAAGTCCTGCGTAGTCGGCCTCAATCTGATAGTCGATATCGTCGGAGTGAGGGTTGTTGAGCCAATGCCCTGAAGCCGGCGGCATGATTCCGTGGAGGATATTATACCTGGCGGCCTGATTAGCGTGCCAAAGCATATACCCCGCAGAGGCAAAAGCCATAGCAAAGGAATCGACCGGAGCATCTATTCCGAGACGTTCGAATACATCCACAAAAGTTAGATCCATGTATATGTCATCATACAATCCCGGCGAATTGGTCATGTACCACTTTATGTATCCTTCGGGCCATGGAATCGGGATGTAGTCCTGTATCATGGTTCCCGGATACTTAAATTCAGTTGGGCCACCGTAAGTGCATCCAATAGTTTGCCCTGCCCATCCTCCTTTGATCTTGTCAAGAAGGTCGGCCTTGGATAGCGTTACTTTGGCGGGGATAGCCTGCGTCTTTTGTGTGCCGGCTCCCGAAGGAGCGCATGCCGCCAGCGATAAAGCGATCGATAAAAAAATAAGAAGTTGCTTCATAAGGAATAAATGTTTAAAAAGAATTAGATATTAAAGCTATTGTAGTCGGGCAACATACCCTCCCGCTTCAGGATATATCCACCTCGTTGCGATAGGGAACGGACGATTGCGCGCCCTGTCGGGTAACGGATATGGCTGCAGCCTTGCAGGCGAATCTGACGGCGTCAACCATAGCAAGGTTCTCGGCGAGAGCCACTGCTAATGCCCCATTGAACACATCGCCGGCAGCCGTAGTATCTACAGCCACCACCTTAGGCGCGGCCACCATCTCCGCCTTGCATCCATCGTAAACCAAAGCCCCCTTAGCGCCGAGCGTAAGAATTACATTCTGCACTCCCATGCCGGCAATGATGCGCGCGGCCTCTTCGGCCGAGGCCTCGTCGACAATCTTAATGCCCGAGATCATTTCGGCCTCCGTCTCGTTAGGAGTAAGGATGTAAATATGCTGGAGGAGATTGGTCGAGAGCGGCCTTGCCGGTGCAGGATTTAGTATGACCCTCCCACCAGCTGCCGAAGCAATCTCGGCCACGAATTCAACTGTCTCCACAGGAATTTCGAGCTGCATCAAAATAATCTCGGCACGACGAAAGGCCTCCTCTGCCGCCGACAGATCCGCGGGCAGCAAGTTAGCATTAGCGCCCGAGGCCACCACGATGCAGTTCTCAGCATTCTCGTCGACGGTTATGAGCGCCACTCCCGACGGATTGCGGTTATCAGAAAGGACATAAGCGGTATCAATGCCCTCCTCCTCGAATAATTGTTGCGACTGATGACCGAAAATATCGTTCCCAGTTTTACAGATAAACATCACCTTCCCCCCGAGCCGAGCGCCGGCAACAGCCTGGTTAGCGCCCTTTCCGCCCGGATTCATGAAGAAGGTGCTTCCGAGGACAGTTTCGCCCGCCCTCGGAAGGTGTTTCGTTTTAATGACCATGTCAGTATTGCTACTGCCCACAATTAGGATGTTTGATTTGAGTGGTTTGTTCACTGTGTGATG
>JAITHO010000002.1 GCA_031279915.1 Tannerellaceae bacterium | reverse complement strand
GGATAGAACTGTAATTCTCAAATGCAGGAGCCGCCGAAGCAAAGGAGTTTCGGCGGCTCTTTTTTTTATGCGTCCAGGTGCATCTCCCCCAAATATTAAATTACCTTCAGCAGGGTATTTCGTTTGCTGGAAAAAGCAAGCATCTTTGTGAACACAAGATTAATTATTCATTTACAACCTAAAAAACAGTACAGATGGATGCAAATAATTTAAGATTTGAAACCCTGCAAGTGCATGCAGGACAGGATGCGGATCCGACAACGCAGGCAAGGGCGTTGCCTATTTATCAAACAACTTCATACGTTTTTAAAGATGCGCAGGAGGGCGCTGATTTGTTCGGACTAAGGAAGTTTGGCAATATCTACACGAGATTGATGAATCCTACGACGGATGTTTTTGAGAAGCGGGTGGCGGCTCTCGAAGGTGGAGCGACGGCGCTGGCTACGTCTTCAGGGCAGTCGGCGCAGTTTATTGCCTTGAACAATATCCTGCAAACAGGCGACAATTTCATCAGCACCTCGCACCTCTATGGTGGAACTTATAATCAATTCAAGTCGCAATTCAAGCGTCTGGGAATAGAGGTGCGCTTTACTTCCTCTGACGAGCCTGAGGAATTTGCCAAGAGTATAGACGGCAAAACGAAGGCGATTTACCTTGAAAGCATAGGCAACCCGGAGCTCAACGTGCCCGATTTCGATGCCATTGCCGCCGTTGCTCATGCGCACGATATTCCTCTGATTGTGGATAATACTTTCGGAGCTGCCGGCTATTTATTCCGACCCATTGAGCATGGCGCATCCGTAGTGGTCGAATCGGCAACGAAGTGGATAGGCGGTCACGGAACTTCGCTGGGCGGGGTAATTGTTGACAGTGGAACCTTCAATTGGGGCAACGGCAAGTTCCCCGCCTTTACCGAACCATCAGACAGTTATCACGGTTTAGTATTCTGGGATGTCTTCGGAAGCGGTGGATCGTTTGGGAATATTGCGTTCAATATCCGCGCTCGCGTGGAAGGGCTCCGTGATTGGGGCAATACGCTCAGCCCCTTCAATTCCTTCCTGCTGGTGCAGGGCTTGGAAACATTATCGCTCCGCATGGAACGCCACGTGAGCAATACGCTTGCTCTTGCCGGATGGCTCGAAGGGCATCCCAAAGTGGAATACGTAAATTATCCCGGACTGAAAAGCAATCGCTACTACGCTCTCGCCCAAAAGTATTTCCCCAAAGGCCCGGGCGCCGTACTAACATTCAAACTGAAAGGCGCTCCTGCACTGGCCGACAAGCTGATCGATAACGTCAAACTGCTAAGCCACCTTGCCAACGTGGGCGACGCCAAATCTCTGATCATCCATCCCTCGTCCACCACCCACGAGCAACTCTCGCCCGAAGATCAGCGCGCCAGCGGCGTCGAACCCGGCTTGCTGCGAATATCAGTGGGCATTGAGCACATTGAGGATATCAAGGCTGATATAGAACAGGCCCTGGAGCAGATTTAGATAATTGATTGTGAAATGTTAGATTGTTTGGATTAAATAAGGGATGAGCGACGGGATGCTCTTCCCATTCCTCCTTCGCAAACCGCCGTGCATTGCTCCATGCGCGGCGGTTGTCTTTTCTCTTCGATATATGTCGAGCGGAAGGATTGGATGCCAGAGCCGACGCATTTTACCCCCAAATTCCGCATTAGAGTTACAAATGTAAATAGCAGTTAACGGTTGCCTTTGATTTTCTTCACTTCATCAACAAGCTTTGAAAATGACTTTTCTTTTTTTCGTTTTTCATGTTCCGAAGTAGAAAAATGCCATGCTTCACGTCGAAGCTTCAGATAACTCTCGTAAACTTTACGGTTTAATCTGCCACTATTAACTGCATCTACAACAGCGCAATCAGGCTCATTGAGATGTGCGCAATTCTTGAAACGGCACAATTTTGCATATTCAGAAATATCCAACATTTCAGCCAGTGAATCAAGATTATCAACAGCTAACCCAAATTCCCGAACCCCTGGAGTGTCGATTAAAATACCCGAACCATCCATCAACACCATTTCTCTACGAGTTGAAGTATGTCTCCCTTTTCCCGTTGATAAGCTTATGTCGGATGTGAGCAATACCGATTTTTCGCAAAGCGCATTGACAAGGGAACTTTTCCCGACGCCCGAAGAACCAACAAACACAACCGTTTCGCCTTCTGTAATAGATTCCCGCAGTTGGATTATTGTTTGAGGTTGATGAATACTTGTGAAGAACACAGGCATCTGACAACCTAAGTGCTTAATCTGTTTCTCAATTTCCTCTCTATCAAAACCTAAATCGGCTTTGTTAAGAATCAAAACAGGATTGATATTTTCTTCCAATACCTGAACGATAAAACGCTCTGCTTTTCGAATATTGAAATTATCATCAAGGCTTTGAACGATAAAAACCTTGTCAACATACGAAGCAATAGTTTGTTTATCGGCAACCGTCCCGCTTTTCTTGCGATACATTGTCCGTTCACGAGGCAGCATGTCAACTATAATTCCTTTGTGTTCGTCGAATGATTGAAAAATTACCCAATCGCCCACGCAAGGCAACTCAAATCCCGATTTACCAAACATCATATTTCCCGTTAACTCACATTGAAATATTCCGTCTTCGGATATTACGTCGTAGCATGTTTTATGAGCTGTTGTTACTCGCCCATGAGGAAGGTGCTTGCATTGTGAGGCTTCTTTGAGTTGGTTTAACTTGTCGCTCCAACCATATTTTTTTAGATGAATCATTGCTCTTATTCTTTATTTTTTAGGTTATTATTTAGGGTTCAATAATTAACGTAAGTTCTACCTAAGAAAATCTTATAATCATTTGGGAAAGAGATAAGATACCTCATCTCTTATGGCCCAACTATAGTCTAAATTTACTACAAAGCAGATGTGTTCAGCAAGAAGTTTGATCGGGTAAGGGAGGAGAGTTACCTCAAAAAAAGCGACGGCAAACGGCAGATAAATCGAAAATTAGGGTCTGCTGATTTTATCCTAACCCGATGCAAAGCAGGGAAATCTTGTTGGCTTTGCAGAAATAAGTACAAGGCAAAATGAAAGGAGGCGCAAAAGTCGTGCATTTAATGCACCCTACGAGAGTCAAAGGCTGATGGTTTTGAGAGGATTTGAGAGGATTTGAGACGCCCTTCGAACGGGAATTAGGTAGTACAAACCGTTATTCCCTGGAATGAGATATGTGGAATTTACAGACGGAAAGCGCCCCTTTCATTGAGAGGACGTCCAAGCATTAATCCGCGTATTGTATTGGAGCACTGCTCATCAAATATATCTGTAATCTGGATAATAGGGAGACCGTAGAACAGATTTCGGAGAATGTGCACATGCAATACTTTCTTGATTACTCAAGCTTTACAAGCGACAAGCCGTTCGACGCCTCCCTGTTTATAGACATTCGCAAACAGTTGGGATTGGAAATTATCAACATTGAGCTTTGTTTCCATGCTTCTGAAGCGGTTTGTCATTTAAATCAGGTAGAAATTAGCTTCTCATAATTAAAAACTCATTTGCCTTGCCCCTTGCGCAACGCACGTTTTCGTTTCGGAAAACCGATTTTCTCCAGCGGCTCCGCCCGACAAACTGCAATAGTTTTGATACATTTCTTACTCGATTATAATTCCCAAAAGTGTACGGAAAGGTTGCCGGTGGTTCCGTTTTGTGGTGGCATTTGTTGGCGAATTAATATTTTTCACCCGGATGATCCGACTGTCCACTTTTTTTATTTGGCGACACCCGATTGAATCCCCTGCCGCCACCAGATTTTTTGGAGACACCCAATTGAATCCCCTGCCGCCACCAGATTTTTTGGCGACACCCGATTGAATCCCCTGCCGCCACCAGATTTTTTGGCGTTATCTGTTAAAAGCTTTTTACACTTACAAAGCTTTTGAGCGGTCGTCACATCATTTAGCTCAGCAATCCGAGCTCTGAGGCATACTTGATTGCCTCCATGGAGTTGCCGGCATTGAGTTTCTCAAGTATCTTTTGGCGATGGGTATTGACCGTGTGAACGCTGATGCGCAGCTGTTCGGAGATCTCCTTGCTGAGCTTGCCGCGCTTTATCAGCTGCAGAATTTGCGTTTCGCGGGGCGACAGAGAGGCCGAACTTGACGCCGGCAGATTACGGATAGTGATGCAGCTGTTATTCGCCTTGTTGAATATTGCACTCGTGACGGGCTTTGCTTCGCTTTGGTCGGGAGATAAATCGACAACGCTGAGGGCGAGCCATGCATTGCCGCGGCTATCGGTTTCAAGAATGGACTGTTGCTCCGTCACCCTGATGTAATGGCCCGAAGCGTTGCGTATGCGGTATTCGGTAATAAACTTATAGTTCTGAATATTATCCTTGCGCGCATTAGCGAACCTCATGGCCTGAATGGCATGCTGAAGCAAAGTGGGAGCGTCGTCGGGATGCAGCCGCTCAGACATCATAAGGCTATCGGCATCGTGACCAAAGAGATCGAAAAAGTTATGCGACATGAAAACATGCTTGCGGGCGTACATGTCGAACACGGTTATCGCGCTGTTTGACACTCCGGCAAGCAGCGTCAGAGCCGGCCTGTGCAGCGTTTCCATCAGCGTGTAATCGGGCTCGCCGCTCTCGAACACTTGGGTCGAAAGCAGAGCTCTATATTCGTCCAACAGCTTTTTCATACGATTTGGATTCACGGCATCAGCTCTTCTTAACCGTCCAGCCGAACTTCCCTATCATCTCTCCCAAGCTGAAATACTTGCCGTGCGAATATGCCAGCAAGTTGGCCTCTTCCATGCTGAAGGCTCCGGTTTGTTCGTCGAGGTAGCTGTCGTCGGCCTGTATATTCACAACATCGGCCATGAACATATCGTGGCTGCCCAAGGGTATTATATCTCTAACGCGGCACTCTATGCTCAGCGGAGCCTCCGTAATGGTTGGCGCCAACAGAGCCGACGCCTTGCCGGGAGTGAGGCCCATCGCCTCAAACTTATTGCAGTCGCGCCCCGACTTAACGCCGCACCAGTCGGTGGAATATGCCAGCGGAACGGTGGTAAGGTTGATAACAAACTCGCGCGTTCGGCTGATAATCGCATGCGAATGGCGCTCGGGCCTTATCGAAGCGTAGCACATCGGAGGGTTGGTGCAAAGGGTTCCAACCCAGCTTGCGGTGATGATATTGTAATCGGAGGGCTCGCTTCCGCAGCTGATCATGACGGCGGGCAGCGGGTAGATCATCGTTCCGGGTTTCCAGTCTATTTTCATACTTCTCAGATAATGTTGTTAGATAATAATGATGTCGTCGTGATTGATTTTGCGCTCGCAGTAGCAGCAGCGCAGCAGGCATGTTTCTTTGTCGATAACGCCGAATTGCGTATTCATAGGCTCGTTGTTAGTGATGCAGCGGGGATTATTGCATCGCACCAGGCCGCTAATCCGGTCGGGCAGGAAATCGCGAACCTTATACTTACGGGTTACTTTATAGTTCTCGATTTTGTTCAGCACAGCATCGGGAGCCACGAGCGCTATGCGGCTCATCTCGTTTTCGCTGAAATATCGGCCGTCGATCTTGATCATGCCCTTGCGTACCATCTTGCGGCTTGAAAAGTTATTGCCGATAATAACCGTTGAGTTCTCAATACGCTCAAGCTCGAGCAAATGAGCCACCTTGAATAGCTGCCGCGGAGGAATATGGTCAATGGTAGTGCCGTTCTCAATGGCCGCCACCTCTTTCTTGTTCTCCATCTTGAATTATATTAAATGATTTATACCTAAAACCTCGCAAATGATAGCTTGCCGCGTGAATAGCCCGTTGCGCGCCTGCTCAAAATAGTAGGCCTGAGGAGTATCGTCAACGTTGTATGCAATCTCCGTTACGCGCGGCAGGGGATGCAGAATGTGCAGATTAGGCTTACAATTTTCCAGCATCTCGGCTCGCAAAATGTATACATTCTTTACCCTTTCGTACTCCTCCATATCCGTAAAACGCTCGCGCTGCACGCGGGTCATGTAGATAATATCACTGCAATTGATAAGGGCCGGAGTAAATTCATCCTGCTCCGTGTAGCATATTCCAAGTCTGTCGCAAAATTGCTTCTGTTCGTCGGGCATGCGCAGTTCGTCGGGCGATACGAAATGGAAGGTGGGATTGAAGTGCGACATTCCCGATATAAGCGAGTGAACGGTTCGCCCGTATTTGAGGTCGCCAACGATGGCAATGGTCTTGCCTTCCAGCAGGCCGTTCTGCGTTTTCCGGATCGAGTATAGGTCGAGCAGCGTTTGCGAAGGATGCTGATTAGCTCCGTCGCCGGCATTAATGACGGGCACGTTGGTGATTTCCGAAGCGTATCGCGCAGCTCCTTCCAGGTAATGTCGCATGATGATGAGGTCGGCATAATTGCTAACCATGCGTATGGTATCCTTCAGCGATTCACCCTTCGACGAGCTGGTAGTGGAGGCATCTTGAAAGCCAATCACACGTCCGCCAAGGCGCAGCACTGCAGTTTCGAAGCTCAGCCGCGTGCGCGTGGAAGGTTCGAAAAAGAGAGTGGCAGCAATCTTGCCCTCAAGTAAACAGCGATTGGGATTATTTTCAAAGCGAGCGGCATTATCAAGAATGCGAATGACGTCGTCACGCCCGTATTGGTCTATCGAAACTAAGCTTTTGTTTTCCATTATATATATTTTTCGGTTGTTTGCAAAGGTACAAAAGGAAACGGCTTTGCTGAAACCGCCCCGCGAAGGCTCGAATCGCCAGCCGCAAGCATTTTGACAACACAGAATCCCTGCATTTATTTTCCGCAAGGATTCTTGGCGCACAGAATCCTTGAATTTATTTTCCGCAAGGATTCTTGGCGCACAGAATCCCTGAATTTATTTTCCGCAAGGATTCTTGGCGCACAGAATCCTTGAAATTGTTTTCCGCAAGCATTCTTGGCGCACAGAATCCCTGAAATTATTTTCCGCAAGGATTCTTGGCGCACAGAATCCTTGAAATTATTTTCCGCAAGGATTTTGACTGCCCAAATGGGAGTAAATGTGTCAAAAGTATTTTTAATA
>JAITHO010000212.1 GCA_031279915.1 Tannerellaceae bacterium | reverse complement strand
TTCTCCACAGTGGAGAGACATGGCAACTGTTAAACACATGCTTTCTCCACAATGGAGAGACCTTGCAACTATTAAGTACATGCTTTCTCCATAGTGGAGAGACCATGTAACTACTAAGTACATGCTTTCTCCATAGTGGAAAGACCTCTCAACTATTAAGTATATGCCTTCTCCATAGTGGAGAGATATTGCAACTGTTAAACACATACCTTCTCCACAGTGGAGAGATCTTGTACCTATTAAATACAGGATGCTAAATGTCCCCAAAGGTCATTATGCCTGCCCAAATAAGTCATTCCCGCCTTCGCGGGAATGACATACTTTCTTATGCGGGAATGGCAGATTGGGATAAAAAAAGGAGCCGGAGGTAGTTTCGCAATTCCTCCGGCTCTCTAACACATAGGTAAGCGGCGCTAAGTTATTTAACTATTTAACTATTATTTTTTCAATCTTGCTTTCTCCGTTCACAATGGCTTTCACTATGTAGGCGCCGCCGCTTGGCTTGCGAATGCTGATCTTGGAGTCGCGAACGTTGGGGTTATCGTATATCAGTGCGCCTGCGGTGTTGAATACTTGCAGGAGGGCTATGGGGCCGTTGGTTGATCTGACGAGCAGCGATTCGCCTGTGTCGGATACGTAGAGATCTGTTGCGGGAGCGGTTTCGGTTGGGGTATAGTCGATGCCGGCTCCGGTATATGTAAATCGTAGTGTGAATCGGTCGTACAGGTATATAGCTCCGCTATGTCCGGCGGGTCGGGCAACGCTGAAGGCATAGCTGGAGTTTTTGCCGATATCTGTTTGCTTGTATCCTTGCTGCTTGTCGGTGAGGACAACGTCGTATCCAAAGGAGTGCATTCCTGAGAAATCCAGTACATAATCGCCTGCATCTTTAAGGATCATGGCTATGTTAACGACGCTCATGCCGAATTTGCTGCTGTTGATAACGAGGGGTACGTTATCGGCCGAGAGAGTGTAGAGTGATATGGGCATGTCGCCGTCGATGTTGTATGTTACCATGGGCATGTCGTGCTTATCGGAGGCGAAGTCGGAGGCTCCGGGCGTGTGCATCAGTGCGGCGTGAGCGCTGAGCGTTCCTTTGGTGAGCTTCAGGTACAGCACTCCTCCGGCTTTGACGTGCTCTGATGCTCGGAGGGCATAAGAGGATACGGGGGCGGTGGTGGTCCAGTATGGCGACATGTTGACGGTGGGGATGCTTGCGTTCGTATTGGTTTTTGCAACGAAGAAGGATTGGAGCGGGGGGATGTAGCGCGACATGGGCTTTCCGTCGGGGGTGAAGTTGAGTCCATTGGGATTGTTGACCACGAGGCGGTTGTTAGCGTCGAGGGCATTGGCTGTTATGTCGGCTCCGACTTCTCCGTTCCAGATGTAGTATCCGCTTTGGAAAGCTGTATTATTGGTTACGAATGAGTCGATGCTGAGGTATGCCATGTATGGATTGACGATTTGTATGAGCCTGTTGGCTGCTCCGTTTGGCCGGTCGCCGTAAACTGTCATGGGGAAGGTGCGTCCTCCTCCTCCGCTGAGGCTTGTTCCGTGGGTGATGAACTTATGGCTGTCGGCCGAGCGCGGAGTAGGGACGTTGGGGTTTGTAGGTGTAGCGTAAGAGCTATAATCTCGCGGGAAGCGTAGCAGGCTGTCGCGGGTAAATGAGGTAGATGTCACCTTGAGGTTGAAGGCTTGTCCGAGCGGTAGCTGAACGCCAACGTTGGCAATGGTGGCGGTGAAAGTGTTTAGTGCAGCCGTTGATGCATTGTCGGGATTTGAATGTTGGAAGAAATTCATGAAGGAATCTCCAAACCATATTCCGCTTGTGTTTCTGTAATGATAGTCTCCGGAGTACATGCTTGCGAGCGGAGCTGACCACATCAGGAATCGGTCGAGCTCTGTGGGCTTGAGTTTGATCTCCACCTTAGCATTATTATAGGTCAGCATGTGAGGATTCTTGAACATTGCTCGGTCTTTGATCTCAATGTCGTTGCATATAGCCGGATCGCTGAGCTCAGGGAAGTTGTTGACGTCTGCAGGGATCACCACGTCGGTACATGCGGCGGGGATGAAGTTCACCGGCGATTCGTATAGCTTGCCTCCCTCGGTTCGCTGCATGATCCAGTTTCGCGGATCGTGCCATTTGTTGTTGGCTATGCCTGTCCATCGCATTTTGACCGTAGTGGTGGGCGTGTTCGTAACGAGAGCTACGGTGAGCTTGCCGCGTGGGAAGCTCATGGCTTTGTACTTGGCGAGATCGGCGGCTGTGACTCCGGGGGTAGTAGTGATGTTGGTAGTGATGGGCTTTAGCCAGTAGATAGAGTCGGCATACATTTCGCCGGTGATGCGTGTTCGTCCGTCGAGCTGTATAGAATCGGGCCATGTTTCATCGTCGTACCATTTGAAGGTTACTCCTACGGGAATATTAGGCAGCGTGATTGTGGTCGTTGCGCCGTAGCATCCGGAGAATCCTCCGGCAGCGCTTTTGAGGATAAATATATAGACAGTAGCAGTATCATCAACGATAGCAGGTATCGTCAGAGAGGGGTCGTAATAAGAGAGTACGTAGCGGAAGGAGTCGATATTTGCGGCAAGCGGAGCTCGGTCGTCGTGATGATAAATGATTCGGCTGCCGGCTCCGGCCACTCCGTTGAAGGTAAGGAATCCGCTTGTAGGTTGCTTGGAAATGTGCGAAGCGGAGAGCGTGAGATTGTTGAGGAAGTAAGGCGTAGATGGAGTGTTATAGTTGGGCAGCATATCGTTTCCGAGAACATCGAGGCTGATGGTATTAAATTCCTGCACGGTGTAATAGTCGTTATGCGAGTCGAATCGTCCGGCCCGTACGGTTTGGTCGCACCAGTCGCAGTCTCGGAAAGCCTTAGCCGATTCGCCCAGCCCTTGTGCAAACTCAGGGCAAGAGAACGTCGTACCGTATTTGCCACCGTTGTATCCGAATCGCCATACTGGCTGGCCGTCGATAATCTTGCTGTCGTCGCCCAGCCTTACGATATAAGCGTCGTAAGGATCCGTAACTTGTATCCATATCGTCGTATCCACTCCGGGCCGCACGATGAAGGAGTTGCCCAGCGGCAGCGTTGTTCCAATCACGGCATTGGGCGGATACATTGCAGCGAGAGGCTTAGAGATGATACGGTTCTCGTGCGTGATTGCGCTGTTCTTGTAAACGGCAATGGGCGTTTGTCCGGAAATGGCCGCTTCGGCGGTAGATTTATTGCCGATACGTATTTCGATGAAGTGATTAGCTCCAACGGTTCGCATCTTCGGCATGTAATTCAGGTCGGAATTAGGCCAGATGTAAGCCTCGGTCAGGAAGACAATAGGCTCGTAATTGGGGAAAGCCGCGCTGTCGATGCGGGTAGCCTGGATGAGCGTTCCGTTGAAAGGATTATAGTTGTCGATCACCTCCACGACGTTTCCAATGCTATCCCGAATCTCTCGGGTGAAATAGAAGGAGGGGTCGAGGCGATTCGGAGCCTTCCCAATCGGCGTCTGAATCGTGAAGGGATCAATCTTGAAGGGATCGTACATGTATTGGTTCCATACAGGCCATGCCGGAGCGAACTTGTCGCCGCTGCCGTTACCAACAGCAAATACCCAGCCCATTGCCTGGTTGAGATTTCTTTCTACGTTGGCATACATATACCTGTTGTAGGATATCGTTAGCATTTCTGCGGAAGCGTCGCGGTCTATGTCGGCGATAACCGGATATTCGAATCCGGTACGCGAGGCAACCGGTCGTCTGAAAATGATGGCTCCATTGGAATTGGTTTCATCTTCGTTAATTCCTATAAATGGTTTAATAGGCTTAATGATGCGCAGGCTTCTTTCGTCGCGATAGCAAATCTCATTTATTCCGTCGTTGTCAAAGTCAAACATCGTGAAGCCGGTGTTTCCGGAAAAGTCAATATGTTCCATAAGAAATGAGAGCTTGAGCATCGTGGCAGGAGTTGTAGCGGAGGCATCCCACGTGAAGGCAGCCAAAGCGCCCTGCACGGCAGTGCCTGATGCGGTATGTGAGCTGGAGCTTGTGCTTCCCGACGTTTTTAGTCCGCCGTCGGCAGCGGCTATGCCGCTCACGTTTGGATGTATATTGGTGTTATAGCTATAGTTGCCACCAAGTATTGCTATTTCAGGCAATCGGTATGATTTCGCAACTCCGCCTTCCATAATGATCTGTTCGCGCCCATCAATATCGCCTATGAACACGTATGAATTGGTTCCATCGGCTGGCTTTTTGAGCGGTACAGTGATATCTGCAATGATTGTCGGAGTAAATGTGCTTGGAGCATTATCGTTATATCCGGTAATCGCATTGGGCGCATACTTTGGGACTACATTTCCGTTGGCGTCGCGCATAAGGAATCCGGGATCCCACACGGTGATTCGCAAATCGCTGGGGGAGTTAATTCTCCTTATTGTAACTACGTCGGGAATACCGTCGCCGTTGATATCGGCCACTCCGGTACGCGCATCAGGCACTCCCGCCATGCTAAGTATCTTATATCGCATGTTTGAAGAAGCAGTCGCGCTTTTCGCAGTATCCAAGTCGTAATAAATTTTCCCTCCGGCAATGATTTCGTAGCGTCCGTCGAGATCAATATCGTATATGTAGGCCAAAGGAATGTATCCGTTATAGCCATAATTGGCTGGATCTGCAGCCGCAATATGCCGATCGGTTCCGAAGTTCGGCACGATGCCTGTTCCCAGTGTGCCTGTCCCCATATCTTCAAGTTCAAACTTCAGCCGACCGTCAACGGCGCTGTACACCTTGTTCAGCACATACACTTCTGCTTCTCCGTCGCCTTCGATATCTGCAATTTGCACAAGAGGCACGTCGATGAGGTTATTTATGTTAGCGTTGGCGGCATTTCCAGGATCCGCGCTATTGTTCTGTCCTCCGTTACGATAACGTGCCGTAAACCGTGGGAAGTCATTCGGCACGGGAGCAGAAGCATTGTTGGTCCATTTCGGATTGAGCGAGATGGAATAGTGGCAGGGATATTGTGGAGTGGCATGGTGGACTTCGTCCTGCTTAGTGGAATTACGGATTGGAGCCGTTACTGGAGCAGATAGCTTTTTCAATACATACGACATTAATCTGGTGCGATATTGAATGGCTTCCGTTACGGCATTGTCTGGATAAGTCGAGTTCGTTTCGTTTGCGGCAACCTCATACGGGAAAGCTATAAGCGCTTCCTTATTGCCGTCGCGGTCGGCGTCAACAATAGCCAAAGTGCCCGGACTAAGGTGCCAGCCTTCATTGTAACTTTCGGATTTGCCATCTTTCATGTCGAGATTAAACTTGGCCAACTGCCTCCCTGTTTGCCCGTCGTAAATATAGAGGTATCTTATGCGTGCCCGATAAGCTTCTGCACTTCCAGAGGGGAACGGGTAGTTTCGTCTACCCAGAGCTATAATTTCCGGATATCCGTCGCCATCAAGGTCGGCAACATACGAAGGAGCATAGCCGTACAAATGGTTCGTATTGGGGGATAGCGGTGGCGAGGTAATACTGTCGAGCCCTGTTAACGGATCGACTAATCCTTTGTAGCTCGTCATATATCTGTACTCTGATGTGAACTCTATCGACCCCATATAATCGTAGCAAGTATTGTAATTCGCCAGATTCTCCATTCCCGGAACGTCAAAGGCAGCCGCAGTTGTCAGACGCAAGCCTATTGAGCCGGTGGCCGTATAGGCGGGCGATTGTCCTACCTGATAGTTGAAATACTGGAAGCCGCTGCCGCCGCCGTAGTTGGGCGTCAGGCTTGCCAGTCCCGTTGAGCCGTTGAGCGTCATGCTGCCTCGTGGGCCGCTTGCCGTTGGAGGCGTGTAGGAGAGCGATCCCGTTCCGGGCATATTGGCAATGTAAAGCGAGAGGTCGACGTTCTTGGGCGTCATGTCGGGAGTGATGAAGATGCTTACCGGAACGTGCTTCAGCTCCAGATGCCTGTCGTAGGCTCCGAGCGTGAAGGGCGTTTGCCTGGCGCTCTCCACCTGATCGTCGGTGAAGGAGAATCCATAGGAAGCCACATTTACCCCACGGCTGATGTTCCAGTAGTTGAGCTGCATGTTCTGCAAAGCATGATACTGCTTGCCCGGATCGGGATTAGACACCGTGATGCCGGTTTCGAATATGTAGGCGAAGGTATTAGTCAGATCGTCGCTGGGCGAATTGCCCGCATCGCAGTAAAAGATATTGTTCTCAACGTTGATGATGTTGCGATAAAGATAAATGTCGCTGCCAACCGTCGGAAGTCCCCTCAGCCCGTTAGCCGGCATGCGATTCACGGCAATGTTGTTGATAAACACCGTTCGCACCCGTCCCGATATATTTCCGGCCAGATTCACCTCGCCCGACTGATAGAAGGTATTGTTAGCAATATTCTGCACCTGGCAGGCCATATAGATATATCGCTCCTGGGTGGTATTGTTCGAGAAAGTATTGTTGAAGAAATTCAAGCCGCCCGTTCCGCGCAGGCCTTCCAAGCGAACGAGGTATAAGCCCGTGTGGTTATTGTAAACGCTGCAATGGCTTATGGTCATCTGCGATTCAGAGGCGCCGTCGGTGCGGAATATGCGATTCACGCGGCAGTTGCGAATCGTTGTATGCTTCACGTCCATGCGCTTCTTGCTCGTCCCCGTAGCGTTGAATCCCAGCAGGTATCCCTCTCCCCTTATGTTGTTTGCAATGGCTCCTTCGATTATCACATAATCAAAAATCACGGAACAGTTTGTATTAGCCGTAGCGCCTCCCATCGACACAATGAGGCCGCTGGAGCCGCTTCCCTTGAAATTACGAAAAGTCAGATGGTTAAAATTCACGCTCGCCGTGGCCGAACCGTAGCTAAGTTGTGAAAGAAACAGCCCCGACGAATTACGTCCGTCTATAACCGGCTTGTCGGCAGCTGTGGTGCGGGTCACCTCCAGATTTGTCAGTGCGGCCGGTACCGTAATGCTCGTGTTGAGCGAATAAGTTCCGCCGGTCATGTGTAGAACGGCCGTTCCGGAATATCCCGAAAATATGTTGGCCGTCAAAGCTCTTGGCGTCGCCGCCGACCCTGTGCCGCTGGTAGCGATAGCCGTTGGCGACACATAAAAATGAGTTTGCCCCGTCGCCTGTTTCACGGTAAAGAAAACAAGCAGTATCAAGCAAGCGATTTTTGTGTTGAAAGTTTTACCTATGTAATCCATAACCTCTGAAAGTATAAGTTAAGAAAGTTTAGCGATATATTTGATTGTGTTCATTTTCATTTGAAATCCCCAATGCGTTCCTGCATTAGTTGAGATTAACGGTTGCAAAGTAAAATAGAAGAATTTCAAAAAATACCAATGTAAAAGTGTGGCAATGAGCCCTTCAATGCAGCGATTTTTTGAAAACCATTGTTGTTGCCAAAGTCATTAGCGGACTAAAAAATCACTGTTGATAACTTATCCCTGAGAAATAGTACAAAAGCCCCACTCGCATCCAAAACCGTTCCCGAAAATGCTACAAGTCCTTCGATTCAAACCTCAATCCACCCCATAGTTTATATGTAAGGTTTGCAACATTTCATTTAAGTTTTATGTAAAAGTCTGAAATCGGATCACGGGCAGCCGCCCCATTTTAGCGCCCCATCGCAACCTGCCTTATAACAGAAGAGAGAGCGTCAAAAGGTAATTCACCCTGCCCAAGCAGATCGATTCTCGCGAAGGCGGGAATGACATACATTCTGATGCGGGAATGACCTGCTTGGTCTGGCTGGGGATAAAACACGTAAAGACGCGATGCATTGCGTCTCTACATCATCAATGCTTTATTTCTTACTCATCAAAGAAGTTGGTCAGCATTCCGCCGGCGTCAGTATCGACATATTATCGCAACGTCTCGACGGAAATCCGAGAGAAAAAAACATTTATATGACGTCTCGACGGAAATCCGAGAGCAAAAAAACATTTATGCGACGTCTCGACGGAAATCCGAGAGAAAAAAATATTTATGCGACGTCTCGACGGAAATCCGAGAGCAAAAAAACATTTATGTGATGTCTCGACGGAAATCCGAGAGAAAAAAAACATTTATGTGACGTCTCGACGGAAATCCGAGAGAAAAAAATATTTATGTGACGTCTCGACGGAAATCCGAGAGAAAAAAATATTTATGTGACAGCTCGACGGAAATCCGAGAGAAAAAAATATTTGTGTGACAGCTCGACAGAAATCCGAGAGCTAAAAATATTTATGTGACGGCTCGTCGGAAATCCGAGAGCAAAAAGGTTAGAGCGTACCCTGTTGTATGGTAAATGTGGCGAAAGTAGGGGGCTGGTTGAAACCTGCCCCTACGCCTGCCCAAACATGTCATTCCCGCCTTAAAAAAGGAGGATTCATTAAATGCATCGAAAGTCACTTCCCGCTCATCCCTCGTAGCCCGACAAAGCTTGGTAAGTAGCCAACAAAAAATAAAAAGGCTGCCCTAATATCTTTGGACAGCCTTTTTGCTTCTTACGGAGAATTACGCTTATATATGTATTTTCCGAACGCCTTTAATTCTGCGGACGCTAGATGCAGCGTGGATAATATCAAGCACTTCGATACGTACGCCTGTAATACGGTAAATGATAAGATGAGACGCAAGTACAATGTTTCGATAGATACGTTTTTTGGTTGCTAGGTAGCGACATTCGGGGAAGGATAGGTAAGATTTGTTAAGCAGCTCAAGAGATTCTGATATTTGTTCCTGATAGCGTTTAGCTTGAGATTGGCCGAATGTTTCAAGAGTATAATGATAAATCTGCTTGCGGTTTGCATAAAAGTCGTCACTCACTTCAACCGGCTTGCAAGGTATTCCTTCTCCCATGCTTCAAAGTCTCTTTCGTGCTCTTCCAGCGAATGAAAATTTCCTTTTTCTATCTTATGAAAATGATCCCACCATTCTTCTTGGGTGCCATGGAATGCTTCATTCGGATTCCATCTATCGGACGAGGCGGCGCTTTGGGGCTCAACAGACATCGGCTCTATTTCCGTGATTTGATACTGTTTTTTCGACATAATTAAAATGATTATTAGTTTTAGCAAAGGTAGCATTCCGGCTCAAATACACAACCGGCTTTTGCTGCCGCTCACTTTGCGGCGTATTCGCTGGGGGTGACGCCTTCGAGCTGCTTGAAGGCCTTGTTGAAGGTCGACTGATTGGCAAAACCGGCCGAGGTGTAGATGTATTCAATGGTATACATGTCGCGGCTGTTGCGAATCATTTCTTTTACGCGCTCCACTCTGTATGTATTGACAAAGCTTGTGAAGCTCATGTTCCGTTTGAGCTTTATTGCTTTCGACATGTATGAGTTATTGCTCTTAAGGCGTATGCTGAGCTGCGAGATGCTGAAGTTCGGATCGAGATATGGCTTTTCATTTTCGAAATACTCAACGATGCAGTCGTATAGCTCGTGGCATTTGTCGAGGGTTGTATCCTCCGAGCGATCGGCGCCGCTTTCGTATCCTCTTGCGGGAATGCCGTTGGCTGCAATGACGGCTTTTGCTTCGGCTATCTTGAGCATGTGATATAGGAAATAGAAGATGAAGATGGGAACGGAAAAGACCGGATATATCATCGAGAGCAAGTGCCGCAGGGGCAATTTATTGTTCGCCACGATTGTGTTCCATTCTTTAAGATAGGGCGCCAAAATAGGAATGATCATGTTGATGGAGATTATCAGGATAGTGAAGATCAGGAATATTATGCATCCGAAGAAGATCACGATGTTGCTCATTTTCGCTGTCGGATATATAATATAATAAGCCAGGGGCGGCACAATCATCCAGAAGTATGGCGTTACATTGCCCAGCGTATGGGCTACGATGATGATGGGTATAAGCGCGATCATTACGCAGAGGATTAACGCAACTGCAAGGGTTCGCCATTTGTAGAGCGGCTGGCGATATACATAGTACAAGCAATAGAGATGAACTGCCAGGAGTACGCACATAAAGATGCGGAATGCTGGATTGCCTACGAATAAGGGCCAAGCCATACCGATAGAGATAAGGATGTTGGATATCATCAAAAAGATATATCCAACGGCGCATTTCTGTTGTAATGAAATAATGTCGGGATGATCCGATACTTCATTCAGTTCGTTCATAAGAAACAATTAGGGCGTTAGGAACACAAACAAAATCAATCTCAATAAGTGGGCATCAAAAAACTACGGCCCCAAAGGTATCTTTTGTTTTATTATCGAACAAATAAATAAGGGCCAGGGATTGTTTTCCTTGACCCTTATTGGATGTTTTGGGCGAGAAGATGGTTGCGGAGCGGGTTGGCGTACATCTCCAGGAGCCTTGCGCGCAGGTAATCTTCGTCTTTGTTGGGGATGACGATCTTGTCGAGCTGGGTTTGCACGTAGGTTGCGAACTGTTGCTTGTCGTTCGGGCCGTAATTGAGGGCGAATCGTCCGCTGTTGTTTAGGAGATCGTGGGCTATGTAGTTGCAGGGATAGAAGCGGTAGTGCTTGTAGATTTCGGTGTCAATGATTTGTGCGATGCGGTTGTAGAGTTCGTTGCGGTCGAGCGTGCGGTCGAGTAGTTGGAGCTGCGGGTTGATGGGGGAGCAGATGGTGAAGTGCACGCGCTTCTTGTTTCCGAGGATGCCTGTTTCCATGTTGAGCAGGTCGTCGCGCTTGCTTTTGATGAAGTCGGGGCAGTCGCGTTTTTGTTGGAACTCTTTTGCTTTGAGGAAGTCGCAGGGGTCTTGTTCGTAAGAGATGGCTACCGGAACGATGTTGAGGGCCATGAGGTTGGTTACGATGTCGGCGTCGCCTCCCATGTTGAGCATTTTGAGGATGCTGCTTTGGGTTTTGTCGTCCGAATCTTTAGCGCGTCCTTCTCGCTGTGCGATCCATACTGATTCTCGAACTTGTGTTATAGTATAATGTATATAGGAGGAGAGGTTGAGGCTTGCTTGGAGCTGCTGGCGTCCGGATACGCTTCGCTTTACGATGAAGCTATTGTTCAGCTTCACCAGGGTTTCTATCCATGAGCTTATGAGTAGGTTATCTCCTATGGCTATTTGTGTCATGCCGTAGCCAACGTCGTAGAGGGTCACGTTGAGGAAGGCGGCGTCGAGTACGATGTCGCGATGGTTGGAGATAAAGGTGCAGGGCACGTGTCCTTCGGGCAGGCGGCTGCGTCCGGAGATGGTGAGCGAGAAGGCGCTGCTGCGTGCGATGTCGGCAACTATATTGTATGCCATCCGCTCCTTGAAATCTTTTATGGTTTTGAAGCTGCGCATTAAGTGTGCGAACGTGCCCCAGTCGATATCAGGTTTTACGTATCGAAAGGCTTGTTCGCAGGCCTGGTTGGCGATGAGGGATTCTATGGCTTGGGGCACTTCGGCGTCGGTAAAGGGGCGAATGTCCTCAAATTGTGTCGGATCTATATTCATAGCTTGTTAATTCGTTCTCAATAATGTCAGTAAGAATTTCTGTCATGCTTTCATCTGCTGCTGCGACTTGCTGCGGGATGAAGCTGGTGGGGGTCATGCCCGGAGTGGTATTAACGTCGAGCATTATGGGCAGGCCTATATTGTTGATGATGTAGTCTATCCTGATGAGGCCTTTGGCTCCAAGCAATTCGTATATGTGCGCAGTGATTCGCTGAACTTCGTCGGCTGTGTAGGAGGGGATGCGGGCGGGAGTTATCTCCTCCGACTCGCCCTTGTATTTAGCGTTGAAGTCGAAGATCTCGTTCTTGCTGACTACCTCCGTAACCGGAAAAACTAAGGTCTGCTTACCTGCATTATAGCATCCGCAGGTTACCTCCGTTCCGCTTACGTTTTGTTCGGCAATCAGCTCGTCTCCTTCGGAAAAGGCTTTGCTGATGGCCTCTTCCATCTGCGATTCGCTATTCACCTTTGTCACCCCGAAGCTACTGCCGCCGCAGCAGGGCTTAATGAACAAGGGCAATCCGATCCGCTCGACAAGCTCGCGGGTATTAATGTTGTTGCCTTTGCGAATCAAAGCCGAATAGGGGACCCTAATCCCAAAGTTGCGAAGGAAGCTATTGCATACAAACTTATTGAAGGATATCGCCGAAGCCAGCGTCCCGCACGACGAGTAAGGCATCCCTATCATATCAAAGTAACCCTGCAAACGGCCATCCTCCCCAGGAGTCCCATGGATCGTTATGTATGCAAAGTCGAAGCGCCTAACAGCATCGCCATCCCTAAAGCTGAAATCATTTTTATCAATCGCCGCCTTTGCGCCGCTCTGGAGCTCAACGTACCATCCCGAGCGCATTATGATCACAACATAAGCCTCATACCGCCCCTTGTCAATAAAGCCCATGATGCCCGCAGCGCTCTTGAGCGAAACCTCCATCTCCGACGAATCGCCCCCCGCAACAATAGCTACTAACTTCTTCATACCCTTAAAATTTTCTACACATAATCAGCGAACCTTCGACAAGATTTCCTTGCCGAAATCCATACACTCCGAACGCTTCAAATTATCGTACTCCGGCATATTAAAACCCTGGAGCATCTTGCGCGAATCCTCATCCATCAGCGAATAAGTAATCCGGCCCAGGAAGGCCCTGCTCGGAACATCCGTGCCCGCGCCCAAGAGCGCCCCCAGAGGAGCATCGATCAGCTCAGCCTTTTGATGTGCTTCAACAGGCTGCATACGGTTGCCGCACACAGCGAACAGCCCCCTAAGCTTAGGCCGCAGCATCTCCCGGTGCTTGGCAATATAACTCTGGAGCTCATCCGACACCTTGCCGCCGCGGATAGCCCCGCCTATCACCACAAACTCGTAGGCCGACAAATCCGGATTCTCCCTAACGTCGAACACCTGAGCAATGCCGCCCATCCCCTCCGAAATCCACACAGCCGCATCCCGAGCCGAGCCGCACCAAGTGCCATAAACCACAGCCCATTTGCGCTCGCTGCCCACCGGATAAAACTCCAGCGCCTGAAGCTTCCCGCTCGCCGCCCCAAGACACAATGTCAGCCCCGAGGCAATAAATTTTCTTTTGTTCATAATCATTAATATATTAAAGTTTGTTCATAAGCAAATGTAAGCAATTATTCTGTTGCCGATAATCCTCGGCGACCAATCTTCCGCTCCGGCGCACATCCGGCGCCGCCGTAGAGAAAAAATGGCGTCTCTGGAACGTTCCAGAGGCTCCGTAGAAAAAAAATGGCGTCTCTGGAACGTTCCAGAGGCTCCGTAGAAAAAAAATGGCGTCTCTGGAACATTCCAGAGGCTCCGTCGAAAAAAAATGGCGGCTCTGGAACGTTCCAGAGGCTCCGTAGAAAAAAAAATG
>JAITHO010000210.1 GCA_031279915.1 Tannerellaceae bacterium | reverse complement strand
CGTCCCGCGACGGCGTGAATCTAGTATCGTCTGCTTGGACGAGTGTTGTTGTCTAATATAATCCACTTCAAATCGTCCCCTTTTTATATCGGTGATTCCCGCCTTCGCGGGAATGACCTGCTTTTTTTATCGTCTCCAATTCGCGGTAATGCCTTTTGACACATTTATTCAGCCTCATTGCATCCCTACGGGGAAGTTGGTGGACGTGGGAGGCATCTTTCTATTGATATGAATGCCCTACGGGCAATTTGCCTGCGGCAATTTTAAATGGTTTACCCTGGGGGATGGGGGATCTCTATCGCAAGCCTGTTGCTTCGAGCCAGAGGTTTGCCATCAGCTGCTTGCCGGGCAGGTCGGGATGAACGCCGTCGCCGGCCCAGTATCGCGCGGGAGCATGCTTTAGAGCGGCGTCGAATCCGGCCTGATAGGGCACGAAGACGGCTTTGAACTCGTCGGCCAGCTTGCGGGCGATCTTGCGGTAGTCGTCGAACATGGGGAACCATTTCTCTTCGTCGATGGCCGAGCCGCCCTTCACGGTGAAAGGCTCGCCGATGACGAGCTGCACCTTCGGTAGCTTCTCCTTCGTGTATTTGAGCAGTGCGCGATAGTCGTTTTCGTAAACGGCGGCTGTTCCGTTGTAGCTTCCGTTGAGCGTATGCCAATAGTCGTTCACGCCTATGAGTATGCTGACGACTTCGGGCTGTATGCCGAGGCAGTCGATCTCCCATCGTTCGCGCAACTGATATACTTTGTTGCCGCTTATTCCTCGGTTATAGATCTTGAGGGCTTTGGCGGGCTCTTTGGCGAGGAGCTGTGCGGCGATGAAGAGGCTGTATCCGCTGCCGAGCATGGGATTCGAGTTGCTGACGCTGCTGGTTTTGTCGCGTCCTGCGTCGGTGATTGAATCGCCCTGGAGGAGGATGACGGCATCCTGCTTGAGAGTTATCTTGGCTGCGGCGGTTGATGCATGTTCTTTGACTGCGGCCTTTGCAATTTGTGGAATCAATAGGGCTCCGGCTCCTGCGGCTAAGCCCTTTGTCAGAAAGTTTCGTCTTGTTGTCTTCATGATGTTATTGAGTTTAAATGATAAGTTGGGGGATTAATTATTTTATTCGCCTATGATCTTCACCAGAACGCGCTTGCGCCGCCGTCCGTCGAATTCGCCGTAGAATATCTGCTCCCATGGCCCGAAGTCGAGCTTTCCTTGGGTGACGGCTACCACTACTTCGCGGCCCATAACCGATCGCTTCAGATGAGCATCGGCATTGTCTTCGCCTGTGTTGTGATGATACTGCGAGTGCGGTTTTTCGGGAGCGAGGCCTTCGAGCCAGTGTTCCATGTCGTGGTGCAGGCCGCTTTCGTCGTCGTTGATAAAGACGCTTGCGGTGATGTGCATTGCATTGACCAGCACAAGGCCTTCGCGTATGCCGCTTTCGTCGAGGCAGTCCTCCACTTGCGAAGTGATATTGAGGAAAGCTCGCCGCGTGGGCGTTTGAAACCAAAGTTCTTTTCTGTAAGTCTTCATCTTTATTACTATTTATATATGTTATTGATTAGAGACGGGGATGGGGATGTATGCTTGATTGGGGAGGCGATTGAGTATGGGAAGCGAGCTGTGATCGGCCTCTGCCAGCCAGGTTCGGTTCCTGAAGTCCCATTGGGGGAAGGGCGGCGACTGCAGCGACATATCCCAGTCTTTGCCATTCAGCTGCGTCAGTGCATTCCCCCATTTCCCTCCGCCAACGCGGGCGTAGTTGTTTGAGAGCGCCTCGGCAAAGGGTTCGCTGAGGCCGGTTATTTGTCCAACGATGCGAAAGGTGCGATTCGGGGCTCCGTTCATATACGACAGAGCCACCAAGCAGTTATCCACCTGCGGCGACCATGCGGCGGCCCGTGCTTTGCGTATGCATCCAACGATACCTCCGCTTGCTACCTGAACGATCGAGTCGCTCTTGTTTAGCGTTCCGGCCGCATAGCTGTTGCGCAGCATTACCGAGGCATTGCGATTGCTTCCGTTGCCGCGCGTGACTAAGCATCCGGCCAGCCCTCCGGCCATTCCTCTGAGCGCCGAAACGGAGGCATAGCTGTAACAATTTTCCAAACTGAACTTGCTTTCGAACTGTATATTGCCGGCGCCTATCTCTCCGGATTCATATACCGAGGATGCTGCAAAGCCGAGCAGTCCGCCCACGAATGATTGCGCCGTGGAGGCTATTTTTTTGCCGCTTTCCACCTGCCCTCGGTTGGCCGACACGGCAATCAGGAAGGATCCGAGGGAGGTCGCCTTTCTTGCCTCCGATCGGTCGGCCCTGCCTCCGCTGTATCCGTCGCCGTATCCAAGTAGCCCTCCGGCATACGATTGCGCATAAGCAGTCGCTGCATCTCCTCCGCTTATCTTGGCCGTATTGATGCAATATCTTATGGATGCGATGCCCTCGGCAGCGTTTATTCCGTCGGCAGCTCCCTGTCCTTGTCCGAGTATTCCTCCGACGGCGGAGATAGCGTCGCGTCCATTGGCCGTTCCTCCCTGCACAGTTCCGGCGTTTCGTCCGGCGTTAATGAGGCAAAGTCCCAGGGCGGCGAGGCGTCCGTAGCCCTGTCCGTGCCCACGTCCTTTGCCCATTATTCCTCCGGCAAAGGAGCGTCGGGCTGTACCTCCGGCAACGCGGCTGTTGTTCGAGCAATTTTCGAGCAGGATGATAGCCGCACCTCCTCCGCGGCAATACGAATAGGCTTCACCGATAAGTCCTCCGGCCACAGACATGTTCGGCACGTTAGCTCCAACGACTTCAACGCCCAGGTTTCGGCAGTTGCGAATGATGATCGAGTCCTCGCGTCCGTTGTCAACGTTGCATGCGATCAGTCCGGCCAGGGCTCCGGCTCTGGAGTTCGAATCACGTTCGCCGCCTATGATACGTCCGCCCATGATAGTGAGGTTAACGATTGATGCGCCTTCGCCCAGGTATCCGAAAAGTCCGCAGGCCTCAAAGATATTTCCGCCGTATTCGTCGCCGATGTAAATCTCTCGAATGACTCGTCCGTTGCCGTTGAAGCTACCGCGGAAAGGCTTCTCGCGCTCGCTTCCTATGGGAATCCAGAAATGCTGTCCGAGATTAAGGTCGCGCGTAAGCAGGAAATGCTGTCCGGCAAAATCTTCGCCTCCCCATCGGTTAGCCCGTTCGGCCAGATGCACCAAATCGGCCACCGATTCAATCAAATAAGGATTGCCGGCCGAGCCCGAACCGCGGAAAGAATGTTCGTCGGGTTCGTTAAACCAGTCGCCTCGCTGCGCATAATTAGGCTGTGCAAGCAGTAGGCAAATAGCGATTGTGAAGAGGAATAACTGTTGGTAGCGCATATTTTGTTGTAGAGTATTGCTCGCCAAATATACAAAGTTTAGCCTTTCTCTGTGGATTGAGTTGCATTCCGCCGAGAGTATCGGCAGAGCTATACCCCAAAGGCGCCTTTGCCGAGAGTATCGGTAATCTCAAAAAAATGATTTGGAGGCGCCGATAAACTAGGCTGATAAGAATCCGTTTTTGGGGAAGAAAGCGACTGCCACATTGTCTTGAAAATCATTTTTCGGAGATAAAACATCTGCCACATTGTCCTCAAAATCATTTTCGGAGATAAAAGCCATCCCTCATTGCCCTCCCGACATAGTTTTGAGCCCGCATAAGCCTCAAATATGCTCCCAAAAACCCGTTTTATCCCCACCGATAGTATCGGCGCCTCCAAATCGATTTTTTGAGAATACCGATACTCTCGGCAGATCCATCCCCTTCCCCCTGCTTCACCGAGAATATCGGCAGCTCCAAATTGATTTTTCATCCACCGCCGAGAGTATCGGTAGCTCTAACAGGTCATTTCCGCTCGAACAATAAGTCATTCCCGCGAAGGCGGGAATCTCCGATCGACTGCTGGGACGATTGTATGTGTTTTTATATGATACAACTACACTCGTCCCCTTTTTCGATCGGAGATTCCC
>JAITHO010000074.1 GCA_031279915.1 Tannerellaceae bacterium | reverse complement strand
CTGTCCCGCCTCTTTACTGTACTGCTCGTCCATTGCTTAGTTTCGCCAGTTTGCATTGTCAGTTTAAACGGACGATTTTTTTGACTACTCACATTTCCCCGCCTATTCCCTTTTTTATCTTGATATTACAGCATCATTTTTCGCTAATTTCCAGGCGAGATTTTATGACTATATAATCTTATGGAAAAGCCGGAGCAAACCTTAAGTTCGCCGCACAATCGCATTTAAACCATCTAAATAATTAAACCGGCAAACCTCATTGCCACATTATGCTAAACGCTTCAGATAATAGTAATGTCTTCCATTGAGTTTTGCATCCATGTTCCTGAATCCGTTTTGTCGTTTAAATCGAAAAAGAGCGTTTAATAATTCATTGGGCCTGGCTTGGCTAAGTTTTCTTTGTTAAGCGCCATCAATTTGAGCTACGCCGATCTTTTCACGCGTGCTTCTACCTTGCCGAGCGTTTACAGGAGCTCAGAGCGCGAGATAAAATCTTAAAATTTCCGCCATTGACAGCTTTCTTAAGCTGTGGTTACAAGTAGATTTGCGGCTTAATTGTTTGGAGAGGTTTGCAGAGAGATACCGACATATTGTCAGATATGTGTCAGCCAAAAAAGGTGGCGAGAATGTTAGGGTACTTTGGCATACGATTTGTAATTCTTTAGAGAAAACAAAAATAACTTCTTAAAAAACTTATAGAATATGGGGAAAATAATAGGAATAGATTTAGGAACAACCAACTCTTGCGTTGCCGTACTTGAAGGTAGTGAGCCGGTTGTAATAGCAAACAGCGAAGGCAAACGTACGACGCCTTCTATCGTAGCATTTGTTGATGGCGGCGAACGTAAAGTTGGCGATCCGGCCAAGCGACAGGCCATTACCAATCCGGAAAAGACAATATTCTCGATCAAACGTTTCATGGGTGAAACGTTTGACCAGGTGAATAAGGAAATTTCGCGCGTGCCTTACAAGGTAACTCGCGGCGATAATAACACTCCGCGGGTCAATATTGAAGGACGACTATACACGCCGCAAGAGATCTCGGCAATGATCCTCCAGAAAATGAAAAAGACTGCTGAGGATTATCTGGGACAAGAAGTGACCGATGCTGTAATTACCGTTCCGGCTTATTTCAGCGACGCTCAGCGACAGGCTACAAAGGAAGCGGGCGAAATTGCAGGACTGAATGTTCGCAGAATTGTCAACGAACCTACGGCGGCATCATTGGCTTATGGTTTAGACAAGACTAATAAAGACATGAAGATTGCTGTATTCGATCTTGGAGGCGGAACTTTTGACATTTCCATACTCGAACTCGGCGAAGGCGTGTTTGAAGTAAAATCAACAAACGGCGATACTCATCTTGGAGGCGACGATTTTGACCATGTAATAATCGACTGGCTGGCCGAGGAATTTATCAAGGATGAAGGTATTGATCTGCGCAAGGATCCGATGGCCCTCCAGCGCCTTAAAGAAGCTGCCGAAAAGGCAAAAATTGAACTATCAAGCTCAACGAACACGGAAATTAATCTCCCGTATATCATGCCTGTTAATGGAATACCTAAGCATTTAGTGAAACATCTTAGCAGAGCTAAATTCGAGCAATTGTCCGACCATCTGATCCAAGCCTGCATTGAGCCATGCCGTAAAGCGCTGCAAGATGCCGGTATGACTACTTCGGAGATTAACGAGGTGATTCTGGTTGGAGGCTCGACGCGCATCCCGGCTATACAGGCAATTGTTGAAAAGTTCTTCGGCAAGGTTCCTTCCAAGGGAGTCAATCCGGATGAAGTAGTGGCCGTTGGAGCTGCAATTCAGGGAGGCGTGCTTACCGGAGAGGTAAAAGATGTGCTGCTGCTCGACGTAACTCCGCTATCGCTCGGCATCGAAACAATGGGCAGCGTGATGACCCGTCTGATTGATGCCAATACAACGATACCTACCAAAAAATCGGAAGTCTTTACAACAGCCGTCGACAATCAGCCTTCAGTTGAGATACACATTCTTCAGGGCGAACGTTCAATGGCCCGCGACAACAAATCGATCGGACGCTTCCACCTCGACGGCATCCCGCCCGCATCCCGTGGCGTTCCTCAGATTGAGGTTACATTCGATATCGACGCCAACGGCATACTCAACGTCTCTGCCCGCGACAAGGGTACCGGCAAAGTGCAAAGCATCCGAATCGAAGCATCCAGCGGACTGAGCGACGACGAAGTCAAGCGCATGAAGGAAGAAGCTGCCGCCAATGCCGAAGCCGATCGCCGCGAAAAGGAACGCATCGACAAGCTCAACCAAGCCGACAGCATGATTTTCCAAACCGAAAAGCAACTGCACGACCTTGGCGACAAACTCCCCTCCGACAGCAAGGCTAAAATAGAATCCGCCCTAACCAAACTGAAAGAGGCCCACAAAAGCCAAGATATTGCCGGCATCGACGCCGCAAGCGCAGAACTCAATGCTGTTTTCCAAGCCGCCAGCCAAGACATTTATAATGCGCAAAACCCGCAAGGCGGACCGCAATCCAACCAAAATTTTGGAGGCCAAAGCGGCAATAATCACGGCAAACAAGATGGAGGAGTAACGGATGTTGACTTCGAGGAAGTAAAGTAACGAGCGATTAGAGATAATCAGCCAACAATAAAGAATCCCTGTAAGCAAATAGCTTTACGGGGATTTTTGTTTTGTGCGCCTGAGCATGGCGATAACATTTGGTGAGGGGCGCGCCGATAGGCTTATCGGGTGGCTGGGGTTTGGGTGGCGGAATCGGCTTTAGCTTTGCCTTCAGAGGCGGTTTTTGAGGCGGCTTCAGAGGCGGCTTGCTTGCGGTCTTTTTCGGCTTTGATTTGGCCGAGGCGGCGGTGGAGGAGGGAGGTGAAGTCGACGATCTCGGCGTTGATGGCTTTGATTGTGGATTCGAGCTGGGCGATGGCGCTGGGATCGGCTTCGGTTAGCAGAAGGCCTTCGAGGGCGGCGTTGAAGTTTTCGAAGCTTGCTATGACTTTTTTGCGGATGGAGCTGGTGACTCCGCGAACTTTGTGCTGGTAGATTGCTTGGTTGCGGAGGATGTACAGTTGCTGAAATTCTTCGTTTTTGCTTTTGAGGGAGGCGAGGTTGGCTGTTTGGCCGATGCGATCGATGTGTGCGGCGGCTTCGGGGGTTTCGAGGTCGTTGAGCATGTTGATGATCAGGGCTGTTTTGCCTTCGTAGTCTTTGGTTTTGGCTTCGGCATAGTTGTCGGTTACGAATTTTATGGCTGCGGCGGATTGGAGGATGAGGGGGGCGATTGCGTATTTGGCTTGATCGCGCACGGCGTTGAAGAATATGGTTAGCAGGCCGTTCCGTTGGCGATTGAGGATTGCGAGCTTACGTGTTTCGCTGGCTCGGGCGGGCCATTTGAAGCTGTCGTCGAGTTCTTGCACGGATTGCTGGAGCTGGTTCCATAGCGGCGTAAGTCGCGGAATCGTTGTCATTTGTCCTGTTATTGCCAATATTATGTTTGCAAAGAATTGTACGAAGTCTGCGCTTAATATCCTTCGCATTAGTATGCTATGCTCTAATATTTTTGTCATCGTTTTATATCTGTTAATCCTTAAATTTTTATTTTTTCTATTCTCTATATGTTTTCAGAGCTCAAAACCGAGGCTCTGGCTTACTCTTATAATGTTGAAAATGCTTGTCGCTAATCTATCCTAAGAGTTTTCAAAGTTAATATTATTTCTCGGAAATCTATTTCATACCTTTTCTGTATTAAAATTGCTTGAATGAAATTTTTGGCTAATTTTTTTATGATTAAAAATGATTGGATGAGATTGCTGATATAGCTTTTTAATATTAAAAATGCTTGCTATATATGTCTTGCAAGTCTTTTTAATAATGAAAATGCTTGCTATAAATTCTAAACAAGCTTTTTCAATATAGAAATTATAAACCAAAAATTTCTAACAAGCTTTTTTAATATAAAAATTATAAGCCAAAAAGTCATTACAATTATTTTTAATATGGAAATTACAAGCAAAAGTTTACTGACAAGCTTTTTCAACATTGAAAATGGAAGCCAGAAATTGCTGGCAAGCTTTTTCTATATTAAAAAAGCTTGCGAGAGGGTTGTCGCAAGCTTTTTGGGTTTTAGGGGGATGTGCGAAGGGGATGTGTGGGCGGCGCTTTGCTTTTGGTTGGCTTCGGGGGATGGTTTATCGGCCTTGGTAAAGCATTATTTGGCGAATTTTTTCTTGTTGTTTGTCGGAGATATTAAGTTTTTCGCGAAGATAGTTGGCGTAGGTTTCGTTCTCGCTTTTGATTTTGTTAAGGGCGAGGTTGATGTAGATGTCTTTGGTTGATAGTATGGTTGTTAGGGTTTCTTGTATGTCGTTGTCGGAGTTGACTACGAGGTGTGCGTATCGTTTGAAGTTGACGGCTTCTGTTCCGCTGAGGTAGTCTCTAACGATGTATCGGTCGGAAACGTTGAGGGTGGCGAGCAGTAGGGCTGAGAGGTATCCGGCGGCGTCTTTTCCGTTGGGATCGATGATGATTATGGGATAGTTACGTTGGTCGGCCAATACGGTCATTGCGTTTGCAAAGGGTTTGATTTGCTCGGTGAATTGCAGGAACATGTCTTGTAGGTATAGTGATGCGTCGCCGGTGCGGAAGCGTCCGTTGAGGGCTTGTTTGGTTACGTATTCGGTGGTTGTGGTGACGGGCAGGGCGATGACTTGTATGTCGGGGTAGCTGATGGGGTTGGCGAGGGCTTCGGAGTCCATCCTGAGGTCGATTATGGTTTTGATTTGTAGGTTTCGGATTCTCATGGAGTCCCAGGCGCTCATTTTGCCGTATGTTCCCATGCGGAATACTTTTCCCCAGCGTACGTTTTTCTTTTCGCGGGTTAGGTATCCTCCGATGTCGCGTATGTGCGAGGTGCTGTCCATGTTGATTATCCTTGCGGCGACGATGGCTTGGTGTGTTTTGTTGAATACGAGCCTGAAGTATTTTCGTGTTGTTTGGTTTGTGGTGATGTATTTGGTTACTCCGTCTTTGATTGGCGTGTATCCCATTGAGCTTGCGTTGGCGAGGTCGGGGTCGTCGGATGCGTAAACTTGTACTTTTCCTTTTAGCTTCGGATATGTTTCCCATTTGATTAGGTAGTTGCCTACGGAGTCTTGCTGGCATGCGGTGTTAATTTCGGGCTGCATTGAGAAGCATGCGGCGAGGCTTGTTATTGCGGCGAAGAGTAGGATTTTTTTCATATTGTTTGTGATATATATTGTTTGGCAAATTCGGCTGATATGTAGTTGTCGTGGCTCATGCATGCTTGGGTGGCGAGGTCGATGGCGGGGGCGATGATTTGTGTCCATTGCCGGTTGCTGAGGCTGCTGAGGTCGCTGTGCTTGATGTTGTGCTGGAGGAGTGCGTAGATTATTCCGGCGTTGAAGTTGTCGCCGGCTCCTATGGAGCTCAGTGGGGCTATGTTTTTTGTGGGATATTCCATCCGTTGGCTTTGGTCGTAAACCACAACGGGGCTTTCTCCGCCGTTGGTTATGATGAGCCTTTGGCAATAGAATTTGATGTGTTCGTTGAAGATGCGGTCGGTATTGTTTTCGTTGAAGATGTTCCGGAAGTCGTCGGCTGAGCCGCGTATGATGTCGGCGTATTCAAAGTTTTCGAGTATGGCGGGCCGTAGTTTAACGGTTTCGTGCGCATGAGCGTTGCGAAAGTTAGGGTCGTAGTAGATGATGGCCTTCCGCTGTTTGGCGAGGGATAGCAGTTCGCTGATGCGTTCTCTCAGGGCGGGATTGAGGGCGTAGTATGATCCGAAGATAAAGATGTCGTCTTCTTGAATGTCGGGCAAAGTTGTTTCGAGTCGTTGCTTGTCAGAATCTTTGTAGAATAAATATTCGGCTTCATTTTTATCGTTCAGGAAGGCTATGGCCAAGGGGCTTTTGCCTTCGGGGAATCTCCCTACATATTGGCTCGGAATGTTATTGGCTTCCATGAAGTCGAGGATAATGTCGCCCACCTTATCGTTCCCTACTTCGCTAACGAAGCATAGCGGAATGTTCATTCGCCCGAGCGTAACGAAAGCGTTGAAAACCGATCCGCCCGCCTGAGCGAGTTGCGGCTGATTGTTTTTAAAGATAATGTCGAGAATAGTTTCTCCGACGCCTATTACTTTTCTCATACTTATATATAATGTTATAAAGAATCCAAGTTAGTGATTGCATTTGCCACGGCTTTTCGATCCGAGATATCCCCCGTGATGCCTTTTGGCGTAGTCGCTGTATCCAAAGTTTATCCTTTTCATGACGCTAACCACGAGAATGTCGCCGATAACGTTCATCACGGTGGTTGACGTCGTAGGAGTCAGTCCGAGCGCGCAAACCTCAGGCGGATCGCCGGTAAAGAGGCACACGTTAGCCTGCTTGGCAAGCTCGCTGCGAAAGTTGCCGGTAATGACAATAAACATCATGTCCGGATGTAGCCCGCGGGTAAGTTCCACCAGTTCGAGCAGCTCCCGAGTTCTGCCGGAGTTCGACACCAGCAACATGATGTCATTCGGGCAAACAATGCCGAGATCCCCATGCTGAGCCTCGCTTGGATGCAGGAAAAAAGCAGGAGTTCCGGTCGAGCTGAAAGTCGTAGCAATGTTCATTGCCACTTGGCCCGCTTTTCCCATTCCGCTAGTTATGAGTTTGCCGTTTTTGTTGTGTACACATTCCGTTATCAGATTGACGGCTTTGGCATAGTCGTCGGATACAGGTATATTCATCACCGCTTCAGCTTCTTGCCGTATAATACTCAAAACATCTTCATTCATCATTTTGTAATTATTTTACCTGTCGCAAAGGTATCCGATTTCTCCACACAGCCGCATCTGCTTATAATAAAAAGCTTTAAAATAGCATACCGTTCTGTTGAGATAGATTATTAGGGCCGATGCGCCTCATGCCGTAAGCCCCGATAAGAATGTAGAGCCGGAAAGACAGGCTTGGCACGACAAATTAAATCCTTACATTTGCACATCTTCGATAACATGATAAACATAACTCAGCATCAACCTGATGAAACAAATCAACAATTATTACCTACGAAAGCTAGAACAGCGAGACTCGCTGGTATTCCTCGAAAGAGTATCCGAACAAATGCAGCTCATCGTCGACGATAAGTTCCTCCCCAAGCTAACCAGCTTTCTGGAAGCCGTCGACACCTATCGCAAAACCCTCCAGGCCGAAGAGCCAAGCGTATTGACCACACAGCTCGAAAGCGAAGAACGTAACGGCAAAAGTATATGGACCACCATACGCAATCTCGCCGACAACCTAATGCTGAACTACGGCAAAACATCGCACGAAGCCGGCGTCGTTCTCAACAAAATCCTGACAGAATCCGGCGGCAATCCAAACGGACTTTCCTCAGCCCGACTAACCGCCCTCTTCAGCAAAATCACCAAACGCATTGAGCAAGAAATCCCACGAGCCACCCTCCAACACGTTGGAGTACTCGACTGGGTAACCGAGCTCGGACGATCCAACCGTCGACTCTTAGAGATAGGCAAAGCCGACTATAACGAGAAAACCAGAGTACCACCCTTTATCACCAGCGCCAACGCACGATCACGTAAGATAGCCGAGCGACACTACGACTCCACCGTTTGCTTCATCAACGCCATGTCTATCTACCTCAACGACCATCAATGCCATGAAATAATCAGCCGCATCAACCATATCATCGAACAAGCCCAACGCGGAACCCTCTCAGCCCTCGCCCCAGCCTCCGATATGGCAAATCAAATAGCATAAAAAAGATTATGAATGAAGACATAGAAAAAACGCTGTCGGAAGCCTTCCATATCCTCAGCATGTACTACAATCAAGAGGCATACGTGCAAGCCCTCGAATACGCCCTGCGCATAAAAAACAAGTACGAGTCACAACTCGATCCAACGCACGACATGCTCTTCGAACTCTACATGAAGCTCAGCACACTGTACGGCCTCAACGGAATGCATGCCGATCAGCTCGAAACATGCCTCAAAGCCTCCAAAATGTTTAGCGAACAGATAAAAGCAAGCAAAGAAAAAGAGATAGAGTTCTATACCAATATGGCCAAGGCACACAGCGACCTTCACTACTTCCCCGAAGGCCTCCCATGGGCCAAGCGAGCAATAGAACTCCTCGAAGCAAATCCGGAATGCAACACCGACAACCGCAGCATACAAATCCACAACCTCATTGCCGACCTCTTAAGACAAACCGGACAGGATGAACTAGCCATCGAATACTACCAAAAAACCATCGAGATCTACACACGAGTATTCGGACGAAAATACGGAGCCATTACCTACTGCTATCGCAACATCGCACGCATATACTTCAGACGCGGCAAGTACGACAAATCACTCGCATGGCTACTGAAAGCCCAAGCGCTAATCGATAAACTCCCTCACCGAGATTGCTACAGCCAAGCATTAATACATTCAGCCCTAGCCCTGCAATACGAAGTAGTAGGACAATCAAGCAAGGCAACCGAATGCCTCAACAAGATGAAAGCCGCCTTCGAAAGCGAAAGCAAGCTATCCACACACTCCAGAACACAGCTCGCATCCAACATCTGCGACATACTAATGCTCAAAAAAGAACCCAAGCAAGCGCTCGAATGGCAGCAAAAAGCCGTATCCATGGCCGAGAAATACTTCAAAAAAGAACATCCCGCAACAGCCATCGAATACACCAGCCTCGGCCATGTTTACGAAACCATGAAGAACTATAACATGGCTATCAAGAACTACATAAAAGCCTTCACCCTACGCAAAAGCCTATTCGGCATTGAACACGAAGCAACCCTCAACTGCCTCGCCAGGATAGGAAGTTGCTACTCTAAAGCCAAGAACTACATCAAAGGCGAAGAAGTGCTGCTGGAAGCAATCCGTGCCGAAGAAAAGTTCTACGGCGAAGAAGAATCTCCGCTAATGCTACACACATACCTCCCCCTAGCCATAAACTACTCCGAACGCGAAATGAACGAACAAGCCGAGATATACTTCCGGAAAGCCCTCCTCCTGTACGAGAAATTTCCCGATCAAATAACCGATCAGTATCCCGAAACCCTCCACATCGTAATGAACTTCTATCTGCGAACCGCCAAATACGACATCGCCCTGGAATATGCCATCAAGCGCTACGAAATACTCCGCAAAACCTTCGGCAAAGAAAACAATCGCACGCTGTATGCCGCCTGCAACATGGCCGAATGCTACTCTGCGCTGAACGAACACGACAAAGCCATAGAACTCTATATCCAAGTAATGCGCAGCTTCACATCCAGATACGGCCTCCAAAGCGAACACTGCCAAACCGTATTTTCCGACCTACATACAGCCCACAAGCTCGCCGGCATAGAAGAAGATTTCTCACAGTGGCTCATCCCGTACATCAAAGACATCCCCCTGCACAAAATCAATCGCAAGAGGAAGAAGTGAGCAATCTCACTCCGGAAGCAATTCAATAAGCCCCCCTTCGCCACAACATTCCCCATCGCCCCGGATATATCCGCAGCCAAGCAGAAAAATTGCACAGTTCCTTATATTTGTAAAACAATCAAATTATATAAAGAATGAAAAAACTTGTTGTATTAACAGGCGCAGGCATGAGCGCCGAAAGCGGAATATCGACGTTTCGTGATTCAAATGGCTTGTGGGAAGAATATCGCGTGGAAGATGTTGCCACGCCTGAAGCTTTTGTGAAGAACCCAGAGTTAGTTCTTGAATTTTATAACCAGCGTCGCAAACAACTGCTCGAATCGAAGCCAAACGGCGGACACTATGGGCTGGTTGAACTTGAGAAGCGCTTTGATGTGCAGATAATAACTCAAAACGTCGACGACCTGCACGAACGCGCCGGCAGTTCGAACGTGCTCCATCTCCACGGCGAGCTCATGAAAGCCTGCGCCGTTGATGACCTGAAAACAGTTTATGAGCTCAGCGCCGAGAATCCCGACATGCACGTTGGCGATACCGATGCCCGCGGCAAGCAGCTGCGCCCCTTCATAGTGTGGTTCGGCGAGCCTGTTCCAATGATCATGCAAGCAGCCGAGATGGTTGAGAAGGCCGACATCTGCGTTGTTATAGGCACTTCGCTCCAGGTTTATCCGGCCGCCGGACTGCTTAACTACGTTCGCGGCGGAGTTCCGATCTTCCTCATCGATCCCAAACCGGTTCCCACCTTCGCACACGATGTTCGCATCATCAAAACCGGCGCTACCGATGGCGTTCGACAGCTTGCCTTAATGCTCCATGACTATGAATAAGGAAGCAACAGCCTACTGGGATTCGCCCGTCGGTTGCCTTGCCATCACTTGCAGCGACAGCCATCTGCGCAGCATCAGCCGAGTGGAGCTACCGCCTCCGTCGCAGCCCAATGAGCCAATGAGCGCCCTGCAAAGCAAAGTCATCAAACAACTGAGCGAATACTTTGAGGGCAAGCGGAAGACATTCTCGCTACCTATCGAGCAGGAGGGTACGCCCTTTCAGCAGAGCGTTTGGGAGGAGCTGCTCCGTATCCCCTACGGACGCTGCATCTCCTATCAGGGACTGGCAGGGCGAATCGGCAAGCCGAGAGCATACAGGGCGGTGGGCAATGCCAACGGACAGAACAAGCTCTGCATCATAGTGCCATGCCATCGCATCATCCGTGCGAACGGAGAAATAGGCGGCTATGCTTATGGGCTGGAGATGAAGCAATACCTTATTGAGCTGGAGCAAAAAGGATAGGATCCGGTTGGCAACAGCAAGCTTGGATGTTATCCAAAGTTTGCTATATTTGTATGCAAATCAAAAAATATCTTTATGGAAAGGATTCAGTTAAAAGACAAGCAATTCGAACTATTCATCACCGAAGCTGAGCTTAGCGATGCCATAGGCGTCATGGCCGCAAGACTCAAAACCGATATCGCCAGCATGAATCCTCTGTTCATCGGAATCCTTAACGGAGCATTCATGTTTATAGCCGATTTGATGCGTCATCTGAACGGGCCTTACGAGCTGGCCTTTGCCCGATACTTCTCTTATCAAGGTACAGGATCTACAGGGCAATTGCAGGAAGTGATGCCGGTGTGCGCCGACGTAAGAGGACGGCAGCTGATATTGCTCGAGGATATTGTTGATTCCGGATATACCATGCACAGCCTGAAAGCTAAATTCAAAGCCGACGGAGCTGCCGAGGTTAAAGTAGCCACCATGCTCTTCAAGCCAACCGCATTGGAATACGACGCACGTCCGGACTATACCGCAATGGAAATACCAAACGACTTCATCGTTGGGCACGGACTTGATTACAACGGAATGGGCCGCGCCTACCGTGATATTTACAGGATTGTAACCAACTAAACAAAACTTTTATGCTGAACATTATTATTCTGGGCGCCCCCGGTTCGGGGAAAGGTACGCAGAGCGAGCTGATGATACAGGCTTTTGGCCTGGAACATATCTCCACCGGCGATATCATGCGCGCCGAAATCAAAAAAGACACAGAGCTCGGACGCATTGCTGCCGGCTATATTAACAAAGGATCTCTTCTGCCCGACGAACTTACGGTCGATATGCTCGCCAAAGCCTTAGACGAACGCCTGCATCTAACCGGCATAATCTTCGACGGCTTCCCCCGAACCCTCAAGCAAGCAGAGGAACTTAATCGCATACTCGGCGAACGAAATGAGGAAATAGATGCCGTTATCGAACTCAAAGCCGACGACGAAGAGCTCGTAGATCGCCTGCTCCAACGCAGCAAACTATCCGGAAGAGCTGACGATAACGATGAGAGCACCATCCGACAGCGCTTAGCCATCTATCACCAACGAACCGAGCCGCTCGTTGCCTTCTATAAAGAATGCGATAAACATTTTGCAGTCGACGGCATAGGCGCAGTTGAAGATGTATTCAAAAGGATTAAGGAGATATGTCAAACTTTGTAGACTACGTCAAGATATACTGCCGCTCGGGCAAGGGAGGTCGAGGCTCAGTACATTTCCGTAGAGAAAAATACATTCCGAAAGGAGGCCCCGACGGAGGCAACGGAGGCAAGGGAGGAAGCGTATTCCTCAGAGGAAACCGACACTACTGGACGCTACTGCACCTCAAATATCAGCGACACATCATCGCCACCGCCGGACAAAACGGCAGCTCCTCACGAAGCAGCGGACGCAGCGGCGAAGACCGAATTATCGAAGTGCCATGCGGAACCGTCGCCTTCAACGCCCTCACCGGCGAATACATCTGCGACATTACCGCCGACGGACAAGAGGCTCTCTTGCTGCCCGGAGGACGCGGAGGACTGGGAAACTGGAACTTCAAGACCTCAACAATGCAAACTCCGCGATTTGCACAACCCGGCGAGGCCGGACAGGAGCTCACGGTCATCTTGCAACTCAAACTCCTGGCCGACGTGGGCCTTGTGGGCTTTCCTAATGCCGGCAAATCAACCCTACTATCAGTCGTTTCCGCAGCCAAACCCAAGATCGGCAACTATGCCTTCACCACGCTCGAACCCAATCTCGGAATCGTTAGCTATCGAGACAACCTATCCTTCGTAATGGCCGACATACCCGGTATAATCGAAGGAGCCAGCGAAGGACGAGGCTTAGGGCTCAGATTTTTACGCCACATTGAGCGCAACTCCCTCCTGCTATTCATGATTCCAGCCGACGCCAACGACATCAAAGCCGAGTACGATATTCTGCACAACGAGCTGGTTAAATACAATCCCGACCTGCTTAGCAAAGGCCGAGCTCTCGCCATTACCAAGTGCGACCTCATCGACGAAGAGCTTCGCGAAGCCATCGCACAAGAGCTGCCCGACGGCGTTCCCACGGTTTTCATATCCTCCGTAACGAACCAGGGAATAGCCGAACTGAAAGATTTGTTATGGAAAGAACTCAACAAAGAAACATTCCACCAATCGGAGCTCATCGTCCACAAAAATCTCGACTTAAGCGCCCTTGACTTTAACGACGATGACAACACATTCCCAACATTCTCTCCATACGACGACGAGGAGGACTTCGACGAGGAGGATTACGACTACTTTGACGACGATCTGTCTTGAGCCCAACAGCCGCGGCTGGCTTCAGTTTCCAATCCTCGCCTCCCGCCCCGATATTGCTCACTTTGCATGCACGCGGCAAGAGGCTCCGGCGCTGCAATCTGCTCTCGGCGTGCAGCGAATATATCTCTCCCGACAAATTCATTCTGACCGGATTGCTTTAGTAAACGGCCACACGGGCGAACTAATTGGCTACGATGCGTTAGTATGCGCCGAATCTCGAATTTGCCTTGGCATATCTACCGCCGATTGCGTGCCCATCCTCCTTTACGCCCCCGACAAGCGCGTGATAGCCGCCATACATGCAGGCTGGCGCAGCTCCGTCATGCAGATAGCGCGTGCCACTGTGCGATTTATGGCCGATCAATTTGGATGCGAGCCGCGCCTGATGCTCGCCGGCATAGCTCCATCCATCGGCTGGGAAGCCTTTGAAGTTGGCGAGGAAGTTCCGCAGGCATTTCTCAGGGCAGGAATCAACATATCTCTCTTTCACCGCATCAATCCCGCGAGCGGAAAATCGCATATAGATCTGAAAAATGCCAACTACCTTCAGTTGCGATCAGCCGGTCTTCTTTCCGAAAACATACAAAGCTCCGACGCATGCACATTCAGCGATGAGGATTTATTCGCCTCTGCCCGCCGCCAAGGAGCCGACTGCCCTCGTATGATTTCGGGAATAATGTTGAAGGCTTGAGATTGATGTTCGATTAAAAACGATACCGCTTTTTGTTTTCTGCGTGCCCATCCGGGCATTTTTTTTATCCTAAAAATGATCTGCGGATGGCTCAGAGGCCACTGAAAATGCAAAGAGTTTTCAGTGGCCCAATGTGAGTTCAGATGTTTTTCCGCAAGGTAAATCACAAGTGATTTCACTCCGGATTTTTTTCCGCAGACTAAATCACTTGTGATATGAGTTCAGATCATTTTCTGCAAGCCAAATCACTTATGATATGAGTTCAGATTATTTTTCGCAGACTAAATCACTTGTGATTTGGCTCTAGATTATTTTTCGCAGATTAAATCACTTATGATTTAGCTTCAGATTATTTTCCGCAGATTAAATCATAAGTGATTTCATTCCAGATTTTTTTTCGCAGACTAAATCACTTGTGATTTGGCTCCATATTTTTTTTCGCAGACTAAATCACTTATGATTTGGTCTCCGATTTTTTTCCGCATACTAAATCATAAGTGATTTAGCTCCAGATTTTTTTTCGCAAGATAAATCACTTATGATATGAGTTCAGATTTTTTTTTGCAGATTAAATCACTTGTGATTTGGCTTCAGATTATTTTCCGCAGACTAAATCACAAGTGATTTGGCTCCAGGTTATTTTCAGCAGACTAAATCACAAGTGATTTGACTTCGGATTTTTTCCCGCAGACTAAATCACAAGTGATTTCAGTCCGGATTTTTTCAGCCAGATCACTCATATATGATTTTAGTGAGGCCACTGAAAAACTATATGATTTTTCAGTGGCATCAGAGTTTCAGTCATGGATTTTCGATACCGAAAATGCCTTGCGGAGCATGAGCGAAGGGGGGAGGAGACGGCGCAATTCCGCAGTTGCCCTCTCTTTATTATAATGAAAATGCTATATTTGCCCAGCAAGCGATAAGCAAACTTTCAATAACTCATTTAAACACTATTTCAAAATGAAAACAAGAATTTTATTTTTATGTATGGCGCTGCTCAGCCTCGTTGCATACGGGCAGGATCTCTCTCCAATCAAGCTCCCGGCGCCTGACAAGGCCGGCGGAATGCCGCTGATGAAGGCTCTGACAGAGCGTAAATCGAGCCGCGCATTTGCAGCGAGCGAAATTAAGCCGCAGGATTTGTCGACTTTGCTTTGGGCGGCCAACGGAATCAATCGTGAGGACGGCAAGCGTACGGCTCCTTCGGCCATGGATCGCCGCGATGTTGACGTGTATGCGCTACTTCCGGCAGGCGCATACCTTTATGATCCTAAAGCGCATACGTTGAATCCGGTGGCGAAGGGCGACTTCCGTAATCTGGCCGCAAGCGGTCAGGATTTTGCGGCCACAGCTCCGGTTGTGCTGCTTCTCGTGTCGGATTTGACGCGCTTTACGCCAACTCCTAACGATGGAACGAAGCTCACCGGCGCTCTTGACGTTGGAATTGTATCGCAAAACATCAGTTTGGCCTGCGCCTCTCTGGGTCTCGGCACGGTTCCGCGCGGCACAATGAATCAAACGGAGCTTCGCAAAGCATTGCAGCTGAAGGATACTCAATACTTGGGCTTGAACCATCCGGTGGGCAATCTCAAGTAATAGTGAAGGTATTTTTCGCCTCCATTTTTGCGCAGCTTCTCCTCAATCCTTATGTTTGTTGGAGAGGTTTGCAGGCGAATCCGCCGGTAAAATGGCGGATTCCTTTTGTTTGCCTGTTTGCTGCCGAGCTATTACTATTCTTCACGGGCTTTTTTTTTAACAAATATCTTTGCGATGAGGTGATGATCTTCATCCTAAATGTATGCGGCGCCTGGTATATTGGTTTGCTGTATGTTTCGTTCGGCCTGATCATTCTCGAATTGGTACAATTGTCGAATAGGTTATGGAAATGGTATCCTCAATGGATTAGGGAGCGATGGGCGAAGGTGAAATTGACATTATTCTTTCTCATTCCTATTCTGGTTGGCGCAATCCTTATCAACGGATATCACGCAGTGATGCGCCCCAGTACGACCCATGTATATATAGATATACCCGTAAAGGATGCAGGAAAGATTGACAGCATGACGGTAGTAATGATGAGCGATATTCATGTAGGAGAGATAATCAGAAAGCAACAAGTAAAGCGATACGTTGAAATGAGCAACTCCATTAAGCCCGATATGATAGTAATGCCGGGCGATTGGATTGACTACGACCTGCATCGGGCCGAAGCGGAAGGAATAGCCGAGGAGCTTAGCCAACTTCAGGCCCCTCTTGGCATATTTGCCGTCAACGGTAATCATGAATACCGCGCCAATCGCTTCGCCAAATGGAAATGGATAAGCCGTGCGGGAGTAATGTTGCTAGTCGATACCGCCATTTTGATAGATAATTCCTTTTACCTTGTTGGCAGAGACGACTACATAAACAAGCGACGCGCTCCGCTGCAGAGCATCATTCGCGGAATAAAAGTAGATAAGCCCGTCATCGTTCTTGATCATCAGCCCTTGAGCTTTCGTGAAGCTTCGATGAACAGAGTGTCGCTCGGACTTTACGGGCATACGCATTTTGGTCAATACTGGCCGTATTCGTGGGCGATGTACCTTGTTTTCAAATGCCCTTATGGCTACTATCGCCTTGGCCCGTCGCAGTTCTACGTATCCTCAGGCCTTGGAGTGGCTGGGCCTCCTTATCGGGTTGGAACAAAGTCGGAGATGGTAGTATTGCATATTAGATTCGTTAAACCGTATCATTAGAATCCTAAAATAACATCTCAAGATTATGAATTGGCAACAACTGCTGTCCGACAAACGTCTCGGAATGGAGCACTATCATGACCGCAAGCACGATCGCACGGATTTTCAACGCGACTACGATCGTTTGATCTTTTCATCGCCCTTCCGTCGGATGCAAAACAAAACGCAGGTATTCCCTTTGCCTGGCAGTATCTTCGTTCACAATCGGCTTACGCATAGCTTGGAAGTCTCCTGCGTTGGTCGTTCGCTCGGCGCCTCCGTAGGGCGTTCATTGGAGGAGAGATATCCATCTTCGGAGGCTCATTTCGGAGAAATATCCTCCATCGTATCCGCCGCCTGCTTAGCTCACGATATGGGCAATCCGCCCTTCGGACACTCGGGCGAACGTGCAATCCAGGCATATTTTTCCGAAGGCAACGGTGCAAAACTTGAGGAGCAAGTAAGAAACGAAGGCGGACGCTGGGAAGATTTCCTGAACTTCGAAGGCAATGCCAACACTCTAAGGTTGCTCACTCACCGCTTCATAGGCCGACGCTCCGGCGGATTTGCTCTGACTTACGCCACGCTCGCCTCTATCGTAAAATATCCATGGGCATCGGCAACCGCATCGGCAAAGAAGTTCGGCTACTTCCAAAGCGAAGAAGATACCTGCCGGAAGATTGCCGGCGAACTTGGAATTGTTGAAAAAAACAATCGCTACGTTCGCCATCCGCTGGTGTATCTTGTTGAAGCAGCCGATGATATTTGTTATCAAATTATGGACATAGAGGATGCTCACAAGCTGCGGCTGCTTACATACGACGAAGCTATTGAGCTATTCCTTTCCTTCTTCGACGGCGACAATCTCAAGCATACCCAAGAAACAATGAACATTGTTAGCGATTCGAATGAACAAATCGCCTATCTGCGCTCCGGAATTATAGGGAAATTAGTGGACGAATGCGCGCGAGTTTTTCTCCATTACGAAGAAGATATACTCGAAGGCCAATTCGAAGGCACGATCATCAGCCGCATATCCGATCCTCTGAAAACAGCCTACAATCGTTGCTCTGAAATCGCCTACCGCAAGATCTACGCATCCAAAGAAGTTGTTGATATCGAGCTCGCCGGCTACCACATATTCAGCCACCTGATCGACAAGCTTACCGAGGCCGTCAACACTCCCACGAATGCCTACAGCCGTCTGCTGCTCCGCAGAGTTCCCGAACAATACGACATTAACGCTACGAGCGCCTACGGAAAAATACAGTGCGTGCTCGACTATATTTCGGGGATGACAGACGTGTACGCACTGGATTTGTATCGCAAAATCACCGGCATGAGCCTGCCGGCAGTATGACGCAACAGATATATATTCGCGGCAAATTGGACTGTATACCGTTATTCCTGCTATTCGCTAGCCGAGTTTACTCTATAAAGTATAAAACCATGAAACAGTTCCTCCTCCGTCATTTCCTATCGCTAACGACATTAGCGCTTCAGTCGCAATCGAACCCAACAGGCGCTGAAGATCGTGCATTATGGGTCGAAACCTTGCGCAAGCTGTCCGATCCAGTTCTGAGCAACCTGAGTCGCGGCAATCTGAAGCAAAACATGCCCTATGAATCGCTCGACGAAAGCCGTCGCGAGTTTTCTTATCTCGAAGCAGTAGGTCGACTGCTGTGCGGCATAGCTCCCTGGCTCGAACTCGGCCCCGATGATACAGCCGAAGGTCGCCTGCGCGCCGAGTATATAGACATGGCCGTTAAAGGGATACGCAATGCTGTTGATCCTTCGTCAGCCGATTATCTGGATTTCGATCGCCCGTCGCAAGCCTTGGTCGATGCCGCATTCTTAGCGCAAGCCCTGTTGCGAGCTCCCACCCAACTGTGGGGCAAGCTGGATGCCGAAACCCAATCGCGGCTGATTACCGAACTGAAGCGCAGCCGTTCGATCGTTCCCGGACAAAGCAATTGGCTGCTTTTTGCCTCCATAATAGAAGCTGCTCTTCAGGAATTTGCAGGCGAATACAATAGCGAACGGCTTATGCACGGAGTCAATCGTTTCCGCAACGATTGGTACAAGGGCGACGCTATTTATGGCGACGGAGCCGAATTTCACTTCGACTATTACAACAGTTTCGTTATCCATCCGATGTTCACCGATGTTCTTCGCGTGATGCATAAACACGGGATAGAAGGAGGCGATTTTCTGGGCGAACAATTGCGTCGTCACGGTCGATATGCAGAGATTTTGGAGCGTATGATTTCTCCCGAAGGCGCCTATCCAGTTGTCGGTCGTTCGATAGCCTACCGTTTCGGCATCTTTCATGCCTTAAGCCATGCCTCTCTGGATCATATATTGCCGCAAACGGTTGCCCCCGCCCAAGTTCGATGCGCGCTGACAGCCGTAATTCGCCGACAAATGTCGTCGCCGCAAAATTTCGACTCAAAAGGTTGGCTTCGCGTAGGTTTCAACGGTTCGCAAATCAACATTTCGGAGCGATACATCAACACCGGCAGCATATATCTGTGCGCAACAGTTCTACTACCGCTCGGACTTCCCGCCTCCGATCCCTTTTGGTCGGCTCCATACGCAGAATGGACAGGTTTGCGAGCATGGACAGGCAAAGAAGTAGCCGCCGATCATGCCCTACACTAATAGTTTCGAACAATGTTCGGAAAAATTTGCACGGACAAATAAAAAGCATTAATATTGCCACCGTTTTCCGGCAACGGAAGGTCCCATAGCTCAGTTGGTCAGAGCACCTGACTCATAATCCTGCGCTGGGTTGACGTTTGAAACGTCATAAAATAGTTCTTTAAGATATTAAAATAATTACGATAAATTTTAGTGGAAAAATCCACTTGAAACTCGTAAGGTCCCTTAGCTCAGTTGGTTAGAGCATCTGACTCATAATCAGGGGGTCGTTGGTTCAAGCCCAACAGGGACCACCTTTTTACGTTAAAAGAGTTGCTTTTTTGAAGTGGCTCTTTTTTTATTGTACACACCAGGTGAACACAACTATCCCTTATCCGGCAAAGTCTGCTTTTTGTTCTTGTTTTCATACGCTTTTATTTAATTGGTAAAACATCTCTAAAGATACAGGAAAATCTCCGTTTTCTCAAAAGAGGAACCTTTTTTCCAGCACAAAAAATAAGATGCACATAGGTTATGCAAGTTTTCTCTTCGAAAATATTTGAAGAATATTTTTGGAGAGAACCGGAGGCTCCGAACTTGCTTAACCGTTAAATGGGCATCTTTAACTTGTGCAGGAAAAAGGGTTCTAAACAAAAAACCATAGCGGGGAACTATGGGTTAATCGATCTAATTCTTTGTCTGGTAGATGTTTTATTCGGAAGTATCGTCTTTCTTTCGTATTTTACCTTTCTTTATCATGAATTCTTCAACTTCCGACGCTTTATAATATACCCGGCCATTATCATAGGTATAATAAGGTATCAATTTCTTTTGGCGATACCTGGCGATGGTTCTCTTGGTTACCCCGAGAAGTTTGCACAGGTCGTAATTATCAAGCAAGGCATCTCCGTCAAAGCATTCCTTTAGCTTATTCATTCGGTCAAGCGTTTTGTCTATCTTGTCAAAACGTCCCAGTAGTATTTTCATCCAATCTTCGAAGCTTTTATTATCCATACGACCTTAAGAATATTGTTACGATGCAAAGATCGGCAGTAAACGAAGGCCGGTTTCATAGGTTGTACCTAACTCAGGTAGTATTTTTATGAAAATAATTGTTATTAATCTGGCTATCAGATAGAAAAAAATAACATCAGACTTCTACGATAGATTGATGTTGAAGAAAAGGGTTATCTTAGGTGCATTTAAGGCAAAAAAACATTGAATATTCCTCAAAAAAAGAAGCACCCAAGTCAGGTATAACTCAGGTGTTATTGTTGAAACTATATGCAAAGCATATGCTCGGCATTATCTTGTATATATTGTTCCGGTTACCCCATTTTTATAGGTTATACTGTCCTTCACTTTCCATTCGGATTCTTTGGTATAGTCCGGGAGTAACGGTGTTCCGCATCCAAGGATAAGCGGGTAACGGTTTATTACCATCTCATCTATCATATCATGTTCCAACAGCATGGAGAGCAGTTTGCCACCGCTGGCGAGCCAGATATCTTTCCCTTCCTCCTCCCGGAGTTTGGATATGGTTTCAATCGCGTCTTCCGGAATGAAATGAACCTTATCGTTGTCGTCCGTGGGATAAGGAGTTGCTACATATACCGTTTTGTTTTTATAGGGCCAGATGATATCCATACTCAGGATGTTTAGGTAAGTTGATTCGTCCATGATTACCGTATCTATCAATTCAAAGAAAGCCTGATAACCGTAATCTGTTTTTCCCAGATTTGGAAACCCTGACATCCAATCTAGATCGCCATCAATCCGGGCTATGTACCCGTCAATGGAAATTGCTACATATAACTTAATTTTTTTCATGATTTTATGATTTTATATTATACAAAAGAATAGCGTGGAACTCACTCACTCCGATACAGGGGTACTGGTATACCCGAAAGACGAAACTTGTAAGCCCACGCTATAACGGTGTATAGCATGAACATTACACTTTCCATCTCGTCTTTCTTGAAAATTACCAGTTTTCTGTATCGAGATGTTCAGCGAACGTTATGTTATGTACTCATGAAGTATTTTAAATACTTCTGATTATTACTATTTTACTCTGGCAAAGATAGTACATTGAATTGATTTATTTACTATCGTCTTCATCCATTCTTTTAAGCAATGCCTTTATCATGCTGTTCAAATATTCTGTCCGGTCTTTTTTGGTTAATTCTTTTTTTGAGGTGCTATGAAAAATACTCACTATCTTTAGGTCCAAAAAACCAGGAAAGTTATGGGACAAAAACGTAAGCAACGACCAAATGCAGAAGCCTTGTTGGAG
>JAITHO010000044.1 GCA_031279915.1 Tannerellaceae bacterium | reverse complement strand
ATCGGTCATTCTCTCTTCGCTGGAATAACCTCCTTTCTGGGCGGCAGCAACTTTTAAACATCGCCTTGAATCGAAATCCCGACAGCCTTTCGGAAACTTCCGAAGGCTCGAATCGAATTGCCGGCTGCCCTGCCCTGATGCGGCGGGCGCATAGTTCGGCAAAAAACAGAAACGCCCGTGAGTGGGATGCATCACGGGCGTCATAAAATAAAAAAAAACAAGAACACATTTTTTTACATACTATCGGCAACTGCTTTTTTGATTTTGTCGATTGCCTCGGCGGCTTCTTCGTGGCTGAGAGATAGCGGTGGAAGGAGGCGCAGTGTATGGGAGCCGGCAGCTCCGGTGAATATTTTTTGGTTGAAGAGGAGGCGCCGGCGCAGATCGTGAATGGGTCGGTCAAATTCCAGTCCGAGCATGAGTCCTCGACCGCGTAGTTCGCGCAGGCTGGGGAGGCTGCTTAGTTCGTCGGCAAGGAATTTGCCTACACGGGCGGCATTGTCGATGAGTTTTTCTTTTTCGATGACATTGAGTACGGCTATGGCTGCGGCGCAGGCGAGGTGATTGCCTCCGAAGGTGGTTCCGAGCATGCCGTGCACGGGTTTGAAGATGGGCGAGATGAGGGTGGCGCCTATGGGGAATCCGTTGGCCATGCCTTTGGCGACGGTGATGATGTCGGGGCGGATGTTGGATTGCTGGTGGGCGAAGAATCGTCCGGTTCGTCCGTAGCCCGACTGTATTTCGTCGAGTATCATACAAACGCCGTATTGTGTGCAGAGGCTGCGGAGGGCGCGGAGGAAGTCGTCGCCAGGATCGTATATTCCGCTGACGCCTTGCAGTCCTTCGATGATGAGTGAGGATACGTCGCCGCGGCGAAATTCTTCTTCAACGAAGGATGGCTCGCCAAAGGGGAGGAAGGTTACGGGCATGCCTTCGTTGATGGGGGCCTGGATGGCGGGATTGTCGGTAACGCGCACGGCAACGGAGGTTCGTCCGTGAAACGATCGCTTGAAGGCTATGGCTCGGCGCTTGCCGTTGTGGAAGGATGCGAGCTTGAGAGCGTTTTCGTTCGCTTCGGCTCCTGAGTTGATGAGGAAAAGGCTGTAGTCGTCGTATCCGGAGGCTGCTCCGAGTTGTTCGGCAAGCTGTTGCTGGAGCGGATTGACAACGTAGTTGGAGTAGAATCCTATGCGTGAGAGTTGCTCGGTGATGGCCTGGATATAGAGGGGATGCGAGTGTCCGATGGAGATAACGGCATGGCCTCCGTAGAGGTCGAGATATTGGTTGCCGGCATCGTCGGTTATCCGTCGTCCTTGTCCTTTCACTATGTTGATATCGAAGAGTGGGTATACGTCGAAGAGGTTCATCTTATGCTTGTGTTATTAAAATGAAGAGGGCTTGAGATTAAGTCCGTCTGTTTCGTCGAGGCCAAACATGAGGTTCATGTTCTGCACGGCTTGTCCGGAGGCTCCTTTGAGGAGGTTGTCGATTATGGAAACTATCATGAGCCGGCGGTCGATGCGGCTTACGTGGAGTATGCATTTGTTGGTATTGACCGCTTGCTTGAGGTCGGGCGTTTCGCCGGCCACGAAGGTGAAGGGATGTTCGCTGTAGAAGGATTCATACAGTTCAACGGCCTCGGCTTCGCTGATTTCATCCGTTTGTATGTACGATACGGCGAAGATGCCTCGTGCGAAATCACCTCTGAAGGGCAGAAAATGTATGTCGGCAGGAAAATCCGGCTGCAGAGTGTTGAGGCTTTGCCGTATTTCGTCGAGATGCTGATGGGCGAAAGGTTTATAGATGGAGATATTATCCGTTCGCCAACTGAAGTGCGTTGTTGGCCCCGGCTTAGCTCCTGCGCCTGTCGATCCGGTGAGAGCGCTGATGTGTAGGTCGGAGTTGAGGAGCTTTTGCTGCGCGAGCGGAAGTATGGCGAGCTGTATGCATGTTGCGAAGCATCCCGGATTGGCGATATGTTGCGCGGATCGGATGCTGTTGCGATTGAGCTCCGGAAGTCCGTACACGAAGTCGTTTCCTTCAGCGGCGTGGCGATAGTCGGTTGAGAGGTCAATGATTTTGAGTCGCTGGGGGATTTGGTGTGATTCAATCCATTTGCGCGTATCTCCGTGCGGAGTGCAGAAGAAGAGGAGGTCGATTTGTTCGAGCGGCGGCTCTTCGCATATAAAGCTGAGCTTGGTTTCATCGGTAAGCCTATGCAATTGGTCGACGCTCTTTCCTGCATGGCTTTCGCTTACGACAAAGATTATTCGAGCATGTGGATGGAAAGCCAGCAGGCGTATTAGTTCGCCTGCTGTGTATCCGGCGCCTCCAACGATTCCGATGCGTATCATTTTTTGCGCTTATGTACGTTGTGATAAACCTTGAGATGGTTGGAGAGGATTTTTGTGAATCCCTTAACATCCTCGGCGCTCCATGCCTTTTGTTCTTCTCCATATACCCCGAAATCGCTTTTCATCAGATCGTTTTCGCTTTGTATGCCGATGAGCTTAAAGTCGTATGGCCTGAGCTGTATCATAACCTTTCCGGTAACGTTCTGCTGCGAGCTTTCGAGGAAGGCTTCCATGTCGCGCATTACGGGGTCGAGATATTGTGCTTCGTGCAGGAACATTCCGTACCATTCGGCTATCTGCCCCTTCCAATACATCTGCCACTTAGTGAGTGTATGCTTCTCCAGAAGCTTGTGGGCATTGATGATAAGCAGAGCGGCAGCGGCTTCGAATCCCACTCTGCCTTTGATTCCTATTATGGTATCGCCAACGTGCATATCCCGTCCGACGGCCCATTTCGCCCCAATCTCTTCAATCACCCCTATGGCCTCTACCTTGTCGTGATACGGCACCCCGTTAACTCCGGCCACCTCGCCTTTGAGGAAATAAATGGAAAGGTCTTGCGACAAAGCTTGGGCGTTGTTAAGTTGCGACGGAAAGGCTTCGTTTGGCAGGTTTTGATCCGATTGCAGCGTTTCGCGCCCTCCGATGCTGGTTCCCCAGAGGCCTTTGTTGATGGAGTAAGCCATTTTCTTGAAGTTGGCCGTGTATCCATTATCTTTCAGGTAACGAATTTCGAACTCCCGGCTGAGATTCAAGTCTCTTGTAGGAGTGATGATTTCCAGCCCAGGAGCCAGCACCTCGAAGGTAAGGTCGAATCGAACCTGATCGTTCCCAGCGCCGGTGCTTCCGTGAGCCAGCGCGTCGGCTTCAATCTTAATCGCCTGATCAACGACAGCCATCGCCTGGAAGATACGTTCGGAGCTGACGGAGATAGGATAAGTCCCGTTGCGCAGAACGTTGCCGTATATCATATACTTAATGCTCTTCTCGTAATAATCCTCCGCAACGTTGAGCGTTGTATGGCTCGCTGCGCCAAGATCGTATGCGCGCTGCTCAATAATACGTCGTTCTCCTTCGCTGAAGCCCCCGGTGTCGGCAAGTACGGTATGGACTTCGTAATTCTTTTCTTTTGTGAGATACATTAAACAAAACGAGGTATCGAGTCCTCCGCTGAATGCTAATACAACTTTCTTTCTCATGTTATTATATATTTTATGGTTTAGTATGTTTCTTAGTAGGGTCGTAGAGCATAGCTGTGCATATACAAAACTTGCGCTCAGTCCTGACAAGCACGTCGTGGTTCACGCATCCCTCGCATCCTCTCCAGAACGCTTCGTCGTCAGTCAGTTCGGCAAAAGTAACCGGCACGTACCCCAGCTCAGTATTCATTTTCATCACCGCCGCCCCCGAAGTAAGGCTGAAGAGCTTAGCCTTCGGCCATCTCAGTAGTGCAAGGGCAAAGGAGGCCTCTTTGATACGCTTGGCAAGCCCTATGCCCCTATATTTTTCAGTCACGATCAGTCCGGAAGTCGCCACATATTGCTTGTTGCCCCAGGATTCAATGTAGGTGAATCCCGCAAATTCATCGCCTGCAAGGGCAATGATAGCTTTGCCTTCCTTCATCTTAGTGGCGAGGTAATCATGCGTTCTCACCGCAATGCCCGTACCTCTCACCTTGGCCGCAGCCTCGATGGTTTCCAACACCGTGTCCACATAAACTTCATGAGAGGAATCAGCCACCATGACGTCTATTTCAACGTTAGCAAATTGTTCTTTCTCCACTTAAATTTCTTAATATAAAATTGATGATTAAAAACGGCTTAAGTAGCTGAACCCTCCTTCAATGTTCTAATTGCCACAAGCGGCGGCAAATATAGAATTTCTTGGCGAATAAAACTCACAGCCAACATTCAAAAACGCCAGCAATCCGCATTTCTACGGCATGGTCAAGCATTATCTCGCGGCAATCTTGCCGGGCGAAACATTTAAAGCCGTCCCCTCGCCTCAAAGCCTCAGCTCAGTTCAGCCGTGCAATCCTTTAGCCTCCGGAATCCATAGCGATGCCAATTTCAGATGTGAATAGCCCGCGACAAATTCCGCAAGCCATTCAATCAAGTTGAATATGTCGCGACAAATTCCGCAAGAAAATCAATCGAGTTAAATACGTCGCGACAAATTCCGCGAGAAATTCAATCGAGTTGAATATGTCGCGACAAATTCCGCGAGAAATTCAATCGAGTTAAATACGTCGCGACAAATTCCGCGAGAAATTCAATCGAGTTGAATATGTCGCGACAAATTCCGCGAGAAATT